>DASUXK010000145.1:0-7399 GCA_036377935.1 Usitatibacter sp. | reverse complement strand
AGCGCGGCCTTCACCGCGCTGAAGTCGTGCGGCGCCGTGATCACTTCGAGCGAGCCGTCGTCGTTCGCGACGACGTCCTCCGCGCCAGCGTCGAGCGCGGCCCCCATGAGCTTGTCCTCGTCGGTGCCGGGTGCGTAGAGGAGCTGACCGCAGTGCCTGAAGAGGAACGCGACCGAGCCCTCGGAGCCCATGTTGCCGCCGTACTTCGAGAAGGCATGGCGCACCTCGGCCACGGTGCGCGTGCGATTGTCGGTGAGCGTATCGACGATCACGGCCGCGCCCGCGGGCCCGTAGCCCTCGTAGCGGATCGATTCGTAGTTGGCGCCGTCGAGCCCGCCCGTGCCGCGCTTGATCGCGCGCTCGATGTTGTCCTTCGGCATGTTGTGCTCGGTCGCCTTGTCGACGGCGAGCCGCAGGCGCGGGTTCATGTCGGGGTCGCCCCCGCCCATGCGCGCCGCCACCGTGATTTCCTTGATCAGCCGCGTGAAGATCTTGCCGCGCTTCGCATCCTGGCGACCCTTGCGGTGCTGGATGTTCGCCCACTTGCTGTGGCCTGCCATATGGGTCTCGGTTCGGCGCCCGTTCGCCGCACGAGCGGGAAAACGTAATGGTAACATTCGCTTCCCGCCCATCTCCAGAGCGAAAACGCGTGTCTTCCCCGCTGCGGGTCGCAAAGTCGAAAGCCTCCGACCTGGTGCTGCTTCCCGCGATGGCCAACCGCCACGGGCTCATCACCGGCGCGACGGGAACGGGAAAGACGGTGACGCTGCAGGTGCTCGCGGAGCGGTTCAGCGAGATCGGCGTCCCCGTGTTCATGGCCGACGTGAAGGGCGACCTCGCCGGCATGGCCGCGCCCGGCGGCGGCAACGCGAAGGTGGCCGCGCGCGTGAAGGAGCTCGGGCTCGCGGGCTTCGAATACGCGGCCGCGCCCGTGATGTTCTGGGACGTCTTCGGGGAGAAGGGCCATCCGCTGCGCTCGACGATCTCCGAGATGGGCCCGCTTCTGCTCTCGCGCGTGCTCGACCTGAACGAGGTCCAGGAGGGCGTGCTCGCGGCCGTGTTCCGCATCGCCGACGAGGCGGGCCTGCTGCTGCTCGACTTGAAGGACCTGCGCGCGATCCTGCAGTTCGCGGGCGACAACGCCACGCAGTTGCGCACGCAGTACGGCAACATCTCGCCGGCGAGCATCGGCGCCATCCAGCGCGGCATCCTCGCGCTCGAGTCGCAGGGCGGGGAGAAGCTCTTCGGCGAGCCCTCGCTCGCGATCGACGACCTCATGCAGGCCACCGGCGGGCGCGGCGTGGTGAGCATCCTCGCCGCGGACCGGTTGCTCGCGAGCCCGCGCGTCTACGCGACGCTGCTGCTGTGGCTGCTGGGCGAGCTCTTCGAGAACCTCCCCGAGGTGGGAGACCCGGAGAAGCCGAAGCTCGTGTTCTTCTTCGACGAGGCGCACCTGCTCTTCGACGACGCGCCGAAGGAGCTCCTCGATCGCATCGAGCAGGTGGTGCGGCTGGTGCGCTCCAAGGGCGTGGGCGTGTACTTCGTGACGCAGAATCCCGCCGACATCCCGGAGACGGTGCTGGCGCAACTCGGCAATCGCGTGCAGCATGCGTTGCGCGCCTACACGCCGTCGGAGCAGCAGGCGGTGAAGGCCGCCGCGAAGGCGTTCCGCGCGAATCCGCAGATCGACACGGAGCGGGCCATCGGCGAGCTCGGCGTGGGCGAGGCGCTCGTCTCCTTCCTCGACGAGAAGGGGCGGCCGAACATTGTCGAGCGCGGGCTGGTGATCCCGCCGCGCTCGAGGCTGGGCCCGCTCGCCGATGCGGAGCGGCGCAAGGCGATCGAGGGCTCGCTCGTCGCCGGGCACTACGAGAAGACGGTCGACCGCGAGTCGGCCTACGAGCAGCTCAAGGCGCGCACGCTCGACAAGCCCGCGCAAGCGCAGGCCTCGGGCGGCTGGGACGCGATCCTCGATTCCCTCGGCATCCCGGGGAATGGCGCGGCGGGGCGCGGGCGCGGACGGGAGGGGGCGCTGGAAGCCGCGACGAAGAGCGCGGCCCGCGCGATGGGAAGCGAGATCGGACGGCGCGTCATCCGGGGAGTGCTCGGATCGATCCTCGGCGCGCGCCGCTGACCAAGGGGAGGAGAAGAGATGGCGAAGACCGGGGAGCGCAAGGCGCAGATCCTGCAAACCCTCGCGGCCATGCTCGAGGATCCGAAGGGCGAGCGCGTCACGACGGCGCTGCTCGCCGCGCGCCTCGACGTCTCGGAGGCCGCGCTGTACCGCCATTTCTCGAGCAAGGCGCAGATGTTCGAGGGGCTCATCGAGTTCATCGAGCAGACGGTCTTCACGCTCGTGAACCGGATCCAGGCCGACGAGACCGACGCGATGAAGCAGATCGAGGCGACGGTCGCCACGCTGCTCGGCTTCGCGCAGAAGAATCCCGGCATGACGCGCGTGCTGATCGGCGATGCGCTGGTGAACGAGGACGAGCGGCTGCAGGCGCGCGTGAACCAGCTCGTGGACCGGCTCGAGGCGAGCCTGCGCCAGAGCGCGCGCCTGGCCGTCGGCGCCGCGGTCCTGCCCGCCGACTGGGACGTGAACGCCTACGCGAACGCCATCATCGCGTTCGTCATGGGCCGCTGGCACCAGTACGCCAAGAGCGGCTTCAGGCGCCCGCCCATGGAGATGTGGCCGCAGCAATGGCGGGTTTTCGCGGCCTGAACGCGGGGCACGGCGCGGCCGCGGTGCTGCCGGAGCTGCACACCGAGCGCCTCGCGCTGCGCCTCGCGCGGCCCGGCATGGAGGCCGCGATGGCGGGCTTCCTCCGGGACAACTTCGAGGGCCATCTCGACCGCTGGTCCCCGCCGGTGGCCGCGCCGTTCTTCACCGCGGCGTTCTGGCGCGAGCGCCTGGCGATCTCGATCGAGGAGTTCCACGCCGGCCGCGCGGTGCGCTTCGTGATGCAGGAGGCGGGGCCGGTCGAGGGGCCCATCCTCGGCACCTGCAACTACACGAACATCGTGCGCGGGCCGTTCCAGGCCTGCCACCTGGGCTACCAGATCGCGCGGACGCACGAGGGCCGCGGCCTCATGACGGAGGCGCTGCGCGCGACCAACGCTTTCGTGTTCGAGAGCCTGCGGCTGCATCGCATCATGGCGAACTACCGCCCGGAGAACGCGCGCAGCGCGCGGGTGCTGGAGCGCCTGGGATTCGCGCGCGAGGGCATCGCGCGCGACTTCCTGTTCATCGACGGCGCGTGGCGCGACCACGTGCTCACGTCGCTCGTGCATCCGGCCTACGACCCCGCCTGGCTGGAGCCGGCGGGCCGCGCCTAGCCGACTAGTCCCCGAGCGCCGCGGCGGGCCGCGCCTCGCCGTCGCCCAGCGGGCGCCCGGCGGGGTGGAACTCGAAGTCCGCGCACGCCGCGGCGAAGCGCGCCGCGAGCTCCTCGACGCTCGCCGCGCCGGTGTTGAAGACGGCGTAGCGGTAGCTGCCGAGCCACTTCATCTCGCGCGCGAGCTGCGCGCCGCGCTTCGGATACACCATGAGGCGCGACCCCGGATGCCGCGCGCGCAGCGCCTCGATCTCGCGCGCCGACGGCTGGCGCGCGAGCCCGCTCCCGGAGAAGTCGCGCAGCACGAAGCTCGCGGCCACCCTCTCGCGGCCTTCGCGCCGGCGCACCCGCGGCTCCTCGCCGCATTCCAGGTCGAGGAGCGCCTCGAAGAGGCTGTAGCCGTCCACGCGCTCGAAGAGGTCGTAGAACTGGCCGGCGACCCTCGGGTTCACCTCGATCACGCGCGGGTTGCCGGTGGCGGGATCGATGCGCATCTCGACGTTGAACATGCCGTGCCCGAAGCCCATGCCCTCGACCAGGCGCACCGCGAGCGCCTCGGCGCGCGCGAGCGCGGCGGCGGGCAGCGCCGACGGGTATTGGAAGCGCTGGAACTGGTCGGTGCCCGGATACATGATCGAGTCCACGGTGCCCAGCACCACGGCCTTGCCGCGGCGGGCATAGCCGTTCACGGTGACCTGCGGCCCGCGGGCGATCTCCTCGCACACCATGGCGAACGGATCGCCGTCGAGCGCCGTGTGCGCGCGCATGACCTCCCCGAAGGGCCGCACCAGCCGCTCGATGATCGCCGCCTCGAGCGGGCCGAAGGCCGCGTGGCGCGCGAGCTCCTCGAAGGAATCGACGCGCCGCGCGAGCACCGAGAACGCGGCCTTCACCGGCTTCACGTAGAAGGGGAACGGCAGCGGCACGTCGGCCGCGCCACCGAAGCCGCGATGGAGCAGCCCGAAGCGGCCGTTCGCCTCGGGCGCGATGCGCTCGAACGCCCGCCTCGCGTGGAACTTGTGCTGGATGCGGATCACCGATTCCAGCGGCGCATGGGCAAGCCCGAGGCGCTGGGCGAGGAGCGAGGCGAGGAACGGGCCGAACTGCTCGTCCGAGCTGGTCACCGCGTCGAGCGCGCGATTCGCGTAGCGGCGCGCGAGGCGGTCGACGAACGCGAGCGCGTCGAAGGTGAAGAGGCGCAGGTTGTCGGGGAAGCGGAACAGGTCGAAGCCCTCGAACGCGAAGTCGAAGCGCCGCGCCCGGCACGGATCGGATGCCGCGGCGAGGTCCCACTCGTCGGGGAAGAGGACCAGCACCCGGCGGCGCGCGCTCATGCGAGCATGTCCGCGACGATGTTGCGCGCCCATTCGTCGGCGTAGCGCGCCTCGAGCGCGTTCATCGCCGCCGAGACGCCGCCCGCGCCCGGAACCGGCTTCATCGTGCGCTCCGAGAGGTCGTACTTGTGCACGCTCGCGACGTGCGCGGCGAGCGTCCCGGAAAGATAGCTGTAGCAGGTGTTGGTGAGCGTGGGCGCGGGGTTGGGCGCGTCGCCGCGAAGCAGCGCCACCACCGCCGCCGCGCAGACCTTCGCCTGCGCGTTGGCCATGTGGCCCGACTTCGCCATCACCGGCGCGTGCTGGATCGCGTCGCCCAGGATGTGCACGCGGGGCGCCGCGATCGATTCGTACGCGAGCCACTCCACCTCGCACCAGCGGCCGTTCGCCGTGACGAAGGGCTCGGCGATCGCCCCGGCCTTCATCGGCGGCAGCACGTTCAGCACGTCGCCGCGCACGTCCTCGAGCTCGAGCTTCACGGTGCCGGTGGCGGCGTCCACGTCCACCGCGCGGCTGTTGGGGCGGTAGTCGATCATCCCCGGATAGAGCTCGGCCCACGCGCGGTGGAAGAGCCGGCCTTCGGAGGCGATCTCGCCGTTGGCATCGCAGACGAGGATCTTCGAGCGCGGCTTCGCGCGCTGGAAGTAGGCCGCGACCTGGCACGCGCGCTCGTACGGCGCGGGCGGGCAGCGGAACGGCGTCTCGGGAATCGCGATCACGAAGACGCCGCCGTCGGGCATCGCCTCCAGGCGGCGGCGCAGCGCCACGGTCTCCGGGCCGGCTTCCCACGCGGCGGGAAGGCGCTCGCGCACCGCCGGATCGCGCGCCGCGGGAAACCGGTCCCACATGAGGTCCACGCCCGGCGAGACGATCACGCGGTCGAATGCGAGCGCGGCCCCGCCCCCGAGCCGCACCTCGCGCCGCGCCGCATCGATCCGCACCGCGCGGTCTCGCACGTGGCGCACGCCGTGCCGCTCCTCCAGCGCACGGTACGGCGTCGTGATGTCCGCCAGGGTCCGGAAGCCGCCCAGCACGAGGTTCGAAACGGGGCAGGAGACGAACGCCTCGCGCGGTTCGACCAGCGCCACGTCGATGGAGGGATCGAGGAGGCGCAGGTACTTGGCGGCGGTGGCCCCGCCGAAGCCCCCGCCCACCACGACCACGCGCGCCTTCGGCCGCGCCGGCGGCATCGCGGCGCAAGCGCCGAGCGCCATCGCGATGCCGCCGGCGCCGAGCTGCAGGAGGGTTCGCCGCTTCGCGTCCATGACGGGTTAACGCGGGCGGCGCGCGAAATAATCCGCGAGCGCCTCGATCTCCGCCTCGCTGTAGCCCTTCGCGATCTGGTCCATCACGGTCGCGGGCCGCCGGCCGGCCTTGAAATCCTCGAGAAGCGCGGCGAGCTCGTCGCGGCTGCGGCCCGCGAGCGGCGCGAGAATCGAGCCGGGCGCGGGGTGGCCCTGCGTTCCGTGGCATTGCGCGCAGTTCGCGGCGAGCGCGCGCACGCCGGCCGGCGTGAGGTGGGGCGGGGCGAAGCGCGGGGCGGACGGAGACTGGGCGAAGGCGCCGCACGCCCCGGCAAGGACGATCGCGAGCGCGCAAGCCCGGACGGCACGGAGGTCGATGGAGAGGGCCTCGGTCGATGGACGAGGCAAGGATAGCAAAAGGAAAAAGGGGTCAGATCACTTTTTCCGCCGGGCGGAAAAAGTGATCTGACCCCTTCTTCGATCGGGCCCCTTCTTCGCGCCGGTCAGGCGGACTCGACGGGCTCCGCGGGCTGCGCGTCCGCCTGGTGGATGTCGAGGATCACCTGCCCCTGGTCGTCCACGTCGATCGTCACCCTGCCGCCGTTGGCGAGCTTGCCGAACAGCAGCTCGTCGGCGAGCGCGCGGCGGATGGTGTCCTGGATGAGGCGTGCCATGGGGCGCGCGCCCATCTGCGGGTCGAAGCCGTTCTTCGCGAGGTACTTCTTGAGGTCCTCGGTGAAGAGCGCCTCGACCTTCTTCTCGGAGAGCTGCGACTCGAGCTGCATCAGGAACTTGTCGACGACGCGCAGGATGATGTTCTCGTCGAGCGGGTTGAAGGAGATGATCGCGTCCAGCCGGTTGCGGAACTCCGGCGTGAACATGCGCTTGATCTCCGCCATCTCGTCGCCCGCGGCCTTGGTGCTCGCGAAGCCGATGTTGCTCTTCGAGAGCATCTCGGCGCCCGCGTTGGTGGTCATGATGATCGCCACGTTGCGGAAGTCCGCCTTGCGCCCGTTGTTGTCCGTCAACGTCCCGTGGTCCATCACCTGCAGCAGGATGTTGAAGATGTCCGGGTGCGCCTTCTCGATCTCGTCGAGCAGCAGCACCGAATACGGGTGCTTCGTGACGGCCTCGGTGAGCAGCCCTCCCTGGTCGAAGCCCACGTAGCCCGGCGGCGCGCCGATCAGCCGCGAGACGGTGTGCTTCTCCGAGTACTCGCTCATGTCGAAGCGCAGGAACTCCACGCCGAGCACCTTGGCGATCTGCTTCGCCAGCTCGGTCTTGCCCACGCCGGTGGGCCCCGAGAAGAGGAACGACCCGATCGGCTTGTCCGCCGTGCGCAGGCGCTCGCGGTCGGAGGTCGTCGCCTGCGTCTCCGGGATCCGCGCCATGCGCGAGACGACGCGCTCGACCTCGGGCGCGTCGACCACCCGGCCGCCGTCCGCGGGCGGGTTGAGCCGCAGCGCGGCTCCCGCCTCGTCGA
>DASUXK010000144.1:0-3014 GCA_036377935.1 Usitatibacter sp. | reverse complement strand
GAGCTCGCGTACCACTTCGAGCCCCAGTTGCGGTTCACCGAGAGGCGGAAGCCGGTCGGGTTGATCTTCTGTCCCATGGTCAGTCCTTTTTCCCGTCGCCCACCGCGAGGAACACGTGGCAGGTCGGCTTCACGATGCGGTTGCCGCGGCCCTTGGCGCGCGCCTGGAAGCGCTTGAGCACCGGGCCCTTCTCGACGTGGATCTTCGTCACCTTGAGCTCGTCGATGTCCGCGCCGTTGTTGTGCTCGGCGTTGGCGATCGCGCTCTCGAGCACCTTCTTGATGATCTTCGCGGCCTTCTTCGGCGTGAAGGCGAGGATGTTGAGCGCGGCGGCGATCGGCTGGCCGCGCACGAGGTCGGCGACGAGGCGCCCCTTCTGGGCGGAAAGCCGCACGCCGTACAGTTTCGATTCGACTTGCATCGCGGGCTCCTTACTTCTTCGGCGGTCCGCTCGACGCCGCCACCTTCTTGTCGGCCGAGTGGCCCTTGAAGGTGCGCGTGAGGGCGAACTCGCCGAGCTTGTGGCCGACCATGTTCTCGGTCACGTAGACCGGGATGTGCTGCTTGCCGTTGTGCACCGCGATGGTGAGGCCGACGAAGTCGGGCAGCACCGTGGAGCGGCGCGACCAGGTCTTGATCGGGCGCTTGTCCTTGGCGGCCTGGGCGGCCTCCACCTTCTTCATGAGATGCCCGTCCACGAACGGGCCCTTCTTGACGGAACGTGCCATGTCGGATCCTTACGCCTTCTTGTGCCGGCTGCGCACGATCATCGACTGCGTGCGCTTGTTGGTGCGCGTCTTCTTGCCCTTGGCGGGCTGCCCCCACGGCGACACCGGATGGCGGTTGCCGCGCGTGCGGCCGCCGAGCGGGTGGTCGACCGGGTTCATCGTCTCGCCGCGCACCGTGGGGCGGATGCCGCGCCAGCGGTTGGCACCGGCCTTGCCGATCTGGCGCAGGTTGTGCTCCTCGTTGCCCACCTCGCCCACGGTCGCCTTGCAGTTCACGTGCACGCGGCGGATCTCGCCGGAGCGCATGCGCAGCTGCGCGTACTCGCCCTCGCGCGCGAGAAGCTGCACGCCCGCGCCCGCGGCACGTGCGATCTGCGCGCCCTTGCACGGCATCATCTCGACGCAATGCACGGTCGTGCCGACCGGGATGTTGCGCAGCGGCAGCGAGTTGCCCGCCTTGATCGGCGCCTCGGAGCCGCTCTCCACCGTCTGGCCCACCACGAGGCCCTTGGGCGCGATGATGTAGCGGCGCTCGCCGTCGGCGTAGCACAGCAGCGCGATGTTGGCGCTGCGGTTCGGGTCGTACTCGAGCCGCTCGACCTTCGCGGGGATGCCGTCCTTCTCGCGACGGAAGTCCACGATGCGGTAGTGGTGCTTGTGCCCGCCGCCCTGGTGGCGCGTCGTGATGTTGCCCATGGAGTTGCGGCCCGCGCGCTTCGGCAGGGCCTCCACGAGCGGCGCGTACGGCGCGCCCTTGTGCAGGTTCGCGTTCACCACCTTCACCATGGCGCGGCGGCCGGCGGAGGTGGGCTTGGTCTTGACGAGCGCCATGGTCAGGCCACTCCTTCCACGAAGTTGATGTCGCCTTCGCCCTTGAGGCTCACGTAGGCCTTCTTCAGGTTCTTGCGGCGGCCCATGAAGCGCCCGTGGCGCTTTTCCTTGCCCTTGACGTTCACGACGTTCACGGCGCCCACCTCGACCTTCTGCTCCTTGAAGAGCAGCTCCACCGCGGCCTTGATCTCGGCCTTGGTGGCGTCGGGCAGCACCTCGAACACCACCTGGCGGCGCGTGTCGCCCACGAGCGTCGCCTTCTCCGAGATCACGGGGGCGACGATCACCCTCATCAGTCGTTCCTGGTTCATGCGAGGCTCTCCTCGAGGTGCTTCACCGCCGCCTTGGTCACGAGCACCTTCTCGAATCGCATGAGGCTCACGGGATCGGCGTGGCGCGCCTCGAGCACCAGCACGTTCGGCAGGTTGCGCGAGGACAGGTACAGGTTCTCGTCGAGCTTGTCGGTGAGGATCAGGACCTCGGCGAGGCCCATCGCGGCGAGCTTGCCGGCGAGGAGCCTGGTCTTCGGCTGCTCGACGCTGAACGCGTCGACCACGGACAGGCGCTCCTCGCGCACGAGCTGCGAGAGGATCGAGGCCATGCCCGCGCGGTACATCTTGCGGTTGAGCTTCTGCGTGAAGTTCTCGTCGGGCTTGTTCGGGAAGATGCGCCCGCCGCCGCGCCACAGCGGCGAGGAGGTCATGCCGGCGCGCGCGCGCCCGGTGCCCTTCTGGCGCCACGGCTTCTTCGTGGAGTGGCGCACCTCGGCGCGCGTCTTCTGCGCGCGGCTGCCCTGGCGGCCGTTCGCCTGGTACGCGACCACCACCTGGTGCACGAGCGACTCGTTGTAGGCCCGGCCGAAAAGCTGCTCGGAGGCAGGCACGGAGGACTGCGCCTCGCCCTTGTCGTTGATGACCTTCAGTTCCATCACTTGCCTCCCTTCGCCGGCGCCTTCGCCTTCACGCTCGGGCGCACCACCACCGCGGCGTTCTTGGGGCCGGGGACGGAGCCCTTCACCATGAGCAGCGAGCGCTCCGCGTCCACGCGGGCGATCTCGAGCAGCTGGATCGTGCGGTTCACGTTGCCCAAGTGGCCCGACATGCGCTTGCCGGGGAAGACGCGGCCCGGGTCCTGCGCCATGCCGATCGAGCCGGGGCTGTTGTGCGAGATCGAGTTGCCGTGCGAGGCGCGGTTCGAGGAGAAGTGATAGCGCTTGATCACGCCGGCATAGCCCTTGCCGATGGTCACGCCGGAAACGTCGACCTTCTGGCCGGGCGCGAACATGTCGACCTTGAGCTCCGAGCCCGCCTTGAGGTCCTTGGCGGCGTCGGCGGTGATGCGGAACTCGCGCAACTCCGCGCCGGCTTCCACGCCCGCCTTGGCGTAATGGCCCGCCATCGCCTTGCTCAGGCGCGTTGCGCGACGCTTCCCGAAGGCGACCTGCACGGCCACGTA
>DASUXK010000143.1:0-3191 GCA_036377935.1 Usitatibacter sp. | reverse complement strand
GCCTCATCGACGAGCGCGAGGCGTACGAAGTCGACATGGCGGCGATCATGCGCAAGGCGCGCGACCTCGGCGTGGTCCTCGAGCTGAACGCGCATCCGGACCGCCTCGACCTGAACGACGCCCACTGCCGCATGGCGCGCGACCTGGGCGTCCTGGTATCCATCGCGACCGACGCGCACTCGGTGGACGGCCTCGCGGACCTGCGCTACGGTATCGGACAGGCGCGCCGCGGATGGCTGGGCAAGGCGCAGGTGCTCGACGCCCGTCCGCTCGCGGCCATGAAGCGCGTGCTGGAAAAGGGAAGGGCAACCCGGGGAAGGAGGGCTGAGTGAAATCGTTTCCGACGCTGCACCCCCACTTCCGGCTCACCTTCCACCGGCCCCGGCGCGTCGCCTTGCGCGGCGCGCTCTTCGGCCACATCGGCCTGCTCGAATCGTGGTTCGACGGCGACCTGGACCTCGAGGGCGACATCGGCGAGGCGTTCGCGATCGGGATGACGGGCTTCGACAAGCCCACGCTTCTCACGCGGCTGAGGAACCGCTGGCACGAGCTGCGCTACTCCAACGCGAGCCGCGAGCAGGCGAAGGAGAACGCGCGCTTCCACTACGCGCTCGGCACCGACTTCTACCGCCTGTGGCTGGACGAGGCGCTGATGATGTACACGTGCGGCTACTGGGCCCCGGGCACCACGAGCGTCGAGCAGGCGCAGCGCAACAAGGTGGAGCACGTGTGCCGCAAGATCGGCCTGAAGCCCGGCGACGACGTCGTGGACATCGGCACCGGCTTCGGCGGCTTCATGTTCCACGCCGAGCAGTTCCACGGCGCGAAGGTGACGGGCACCAACACGACGACCGAGCAGGTGGAGATGGTGCGCGAGGAGATCCGGCGCCGCAACCTCCAGGGCAAGTACGACGTGATCGAGTGCGACTTCCGCGAGGTGCCGCGGCAGTTCGACAAGGTGGTCTCGATCGGCGTGCTGGAGCATGCCGGGCGCGACCAGCTCGAGGAAGTCGTGCGCGCCCATGCGGCGCACCTCAAGCCCGGCGGCCTGGGCCTGCTGCACTTCATCGGCCACGTCGGCCGCTTCGAGACGGAGTTCTTCATCCGCAAGCACGTGTTCCCCGGCGGCTGGATCCCGAGCCTCGCCGAGACCATCGAGGCGATGGAGCGCGCGGGCCTCGAGGTGGTGGACGTCGAGAACCTGCGCCGCCACTACGCGCTCACGCTCGACGCCTGGGCGGAGCGCTTCGAGAAGAACTGGGAGAAGATCCACGCGCTCGATCCGGTCAAGTTCGACGAGCGCTTCCGCCGCGTGTGGCGCGCGTACCTCTTCGGCTGCGCGGAGATGTTCCGCTCGCCGCACGGCCACACGCACCTCTTCCAGATCGTGTTCTCGAAGGGAATGATCGCCGGGGACAACTACCCGATGTCGCGCGCGTTCCTCTACGAGCCGATGCGCGAGGCGGGAGCGCCGTTCGCCGAGGCGCACGCGCGCGAAGCCGGGCGCCGCCTTCACGAATGAACGCCGCCTTCGACGCGCACGCGATGCGCCGCGAGGCGCTGGCACGCGCGATCCGCGAGGGCTCGGGGCCGGTGGGCCTCGCCAAGGAGACGTCCAATCTTTTCCGCGACCGGGAACCGGCGGCGCGCCGGCGCCTGGACGTGCGCGCGATGTCCGAGGTGCTCGCGGTCGATCCGGCCGCGGGGACGATCGATTCCGAGGGCATGGCGACCTACGAGTCGCTCGTGGACGCGTGCCTGCCGCACGGCGTGATGCCCGCGGTGGTGCCGGAGCTGAAGACGATCACGTTGGGCGGCGCGGTCGCGGGCGTGGGCATCGAGGCCACTTCGCACCGCCACGGCCTGGTGCACGAGTCGATCGAGGAGATCGAGGTGCTCACCGGCGACGGGCGCATCCTCGCGTGCCGCCGCGACAACGAGCACGCCGACCTCTTCTTCGGGTTCCCGAATTCGTACGGCACGCTCGGATATGCCTTGCGGGTCGTGGCCCGCACCGCCCCGGTGAAGGCGTACGTGCACGTGGAGCATCATCCCTACGCCGATCCCGGGGAATACTTCCGCGCGGTGGAGAAGCATTGCGCCGCCGACGACGCGGACTTCATCGATGGGACGATCTTCGCGCCCGAACGGATGCACCTCTCGCTCGGCCGCTTCGTCGACGAGGCGCCGCGCGGCGCGAGCGACTACACGGGCGTCTCCGCGATCTACTACCGGTCGATCGCCGAAAAGCGCGAGGATTGGCTCACGGCCCGCGACTACATCTGGCGCTGGGACACCGACTGGTTCTGGTGCTCGAAGAACGTGTACGCGCAGAACCCGGTGGTCCGGCGCCTCTACGGCCGCGATCGCCTCGGCTCGCGCACCTACGCGAAGATCATGCGGTGGAACAGCCGCGTGGGCGTCACGCGCACGCTCGACCGCTTCCTCGGCATGCACGGCGAGTCGGTGATCCAGGACGTCGACATCCCGATCGGCAACGCCGCGGCCTTCCTCGATTTCCTCGCCCGCGAGATCGGCATCTGGCCGGTGTGGATGTGCCCGATCGGGCCGCAGGCCGATGCCGACCGCTTCACGCTCTACCCGGTCGAAAGGCGCTGGCACGTGAACTTCGGCTTCTGGGACGTGGTGCGCTCGCGCGAGCGCCACGAGCGCGGGCATTTCAACCGGATGATCGAGCGCGAGGTGGCGCGGCTGGGCGGCATCAAGTCGCTCTACTCCGAGAGCTTCTATCCGCGCGACGAGTTCGCCGCGCGCTACGGCGGCGAGGCGTATGCCGCTCTCAAGGCGAAGTACGATCCCGCGGGCGCATTCCCCAGCCTTTACGAGAAGTGCGTGCTGCGCCGCTGATGCTCAAGCTCCTCGTGCCCACCGACGGCTCCGACAACGCGTTGCGCGCGGTGCACCACGTCGCGATCCTCGCGCAGCATGGCGTGCCGATCGAGGTGGTGCTCCTCAACGTGCAGCGGCCGGTGATGTCCGGCGAGGTGGGCCAGGTCGCGCCCATCGAGATCGCCGAGGACAAGCGCGCCCTCGCCGCGGGAACCGCCATCGCGAAGGCGCGCGCCGTGCTGGATGCGGCGAAGCTTCCGGTGACGGTCCACGAAGCCATCGGTTCCGCCGCCGAGGAGATCGCGCGCGTCGCCGACGAGCTGCAGTGCGACGGCATCGTC
>DASUXK010000142.1:0-6238 GCA_036377935.1 Usitatibacter sp. | reverse complement strand
CACTACGTGCTCGTCTCCGGCGCCGCGTTCGCCATCATGGCGGCGATCTACTTCTGGCTGCCCAAGTGGACCGGCAAGATGTACAACGAGACGCTCGGCAAGTGGCACTTCTGGCTCTCGATGATCGGCTTCAACGTCGCGGTCTTCCCGCGGCACTTCCTGGGCCTCGCCGGCATGCCGCGGCGCATCCCGGACTACGCGCTGCAATTCGCCGAGTGGAACATGTGGTCGTCGATCGGCGCGTGGATGTTCGGCGCCTCGCAGCTGCTGCTGGTCTGGAACGTGATCGCGACGGTGAGGAGCGGCCGCACGGCGGCGCAGAAGCCGTGGGAAGGCGCGGACTCGCTCGAGTGGACGCACCTGCCGACGCCGGCGCCTTACCACTCCTTCGAGACCGCTCCGGTCGTCAAGTGAGCGGCCCGGCGCCGAGCGAATGAAGGCGATCGCGATGAAGCCCGACCCGGTGACGGCCCGCCAGAGGAAGCGCGCGGTCGTCACCGCGATCGTGCTCGCGGCGGTGGCCGTCGCGATCTACGTCTTCGTGATGTACAAGTACTTGTCGCATTGAGATGCAGGCCGTGATCTGGGACGCGTTCAAGGCGGTCTTCTGGAGCTTCTTCGGCGTCCGGAAGCGCTCGCACTACGAGTCGGACACCCAGAAGCTGAAGCCCCAGCACGTGATCGCGGCGGGGCTCGTGAGCGCGGTGGTGTTCGTGCTCCTGCTCTTCGCGATCGTGAAGCTGGTGACGCGCTAGGCGGCGCAGGAACAACGGAAACAAAAGGGGATATCAAAGTGGCCAATACGCAATCGACCGGGTACTACTTCGCGCCGCCGTCCAAGTGGCCGATCGTGGGCTCGTGCGCGCTGTTATTCCTCGCCGTGAGCGGCGTGCTGCTCTTCAACGGCTACCACGTGGGCTGGATCTCGTTCGCGATCGGCTTCCTGGTCCTGCTCTACATGCTGTTCGGCTGGTTCGGCACCGTCATCCACGAGAGCGAGGGCGGCCTCTTCAACAGCCAGGTCGACAGCTCCTTCCGCTGGGCGATGAGCTGGTTCATCTTCTCCGAGGTGATGTTCTTCGCCGCGTTCTTCGGCGGCCTCTGGTACGCGCGCCAGTACTCGGTGCCGTGGCTGGGCGACCTCGACAACAAGGTGCTCTGGCCCAACTTCGCCGCCCACTGGCCGACCGCGGGCCCGTACCGGCCGCCCGAGTTCACCGCGATGGAGGCGTGGGGCATCCCGGCGATCAACACGCTGCTGCTCCTGTCGTCGGGCGTCACCGTCACGTGGGCGCACTGGGCGCTCAAGAAGAACGACCGCCGCAACCTGGTCTTCGGCCTCGCGCTCACGATCATCCTCGGCGCGACGTTCCTCGTGCTGCAGGCGGCGGAGTACTTCCACGCGTACTCGGAGCTCAACCTGAAGCTGAGCACCGGCGTCTTCGGCTCGCTCTTCTTCCTGCTCACGGGCTTCCACGGGTTCCACGTGACGCTCGGCGTGACGATGCTGATCGTGATCCTCTTCCGCAGCGTCGCGGGCCACTTCACGCCCGACCACCACTTCGGCTTCGAGGCGGTGTCGTGGTACTGGCACTTCGTGGACGTGGTCTGGCTGCTGCTGTTCGTGTTCGTGTACTGGATGTAGGGACCGGCCCCTCACGCCGGCGAGGAAGGCCGCACCCCGGTGCGGCCTTCGTCCTTCATGGCGACGCTACAGGTGGCCGTCGGTGATCCAGCCGAAGTAGTACGAGGCCATGAGCAGGCCGAACACGACGAGCGATAGCGTGATGCGGATGGTGAGCGAGATCACCGCGCGGTTGGTCGCGCCCTTGTCGTGATAGACGAAGTAGAGCCCCGAGAAGAGGCTCGCGAGCACCGCGAAGAGCAGGACGAGGATGACGATTCGCATGAGGCGGAAGGAGAGCGGGATGCAGCACCTAGTGTATCCCCGGGGCGAGGGGGGCGGGCGGTGAGGATCGGCCGCTACCGCTTCGCGCCGCGGCTCCTGCCGACCGTCGCGGCGGTCCTCTTCATCGCGCTCACCGGCTGGCTCTCGCGCTGGCAGGGGCATCGCGCCGAGGAGAAGGAGGCGCGCCAGGCCCTCTACGAAGCGCGCATGGCCGAGCCGCCCGTGGATCTCGCGGGTGGAGGCGTTCGCGCCGAGGACATCCTCTTCCGCCGCGTGCACGCGACCGGGACATGGATCGCCTCGAAGCAGGCGTTCGTGGACAACCAGGTGATCGAATCGCGCGGCGCGGGCTTCGACGTGCTCACGCCGCTTCGCCTCGCGGGCAGCGACGCGGTCGTGCTCGTGAATCGCGGCTGGATCAAGCGCACGGCGGCGTATCCGCGCCCGCCCGAGGTGCCCGTGCCGCCGGGCAACGTCGAGGTGAGCGGCCTCGCGGCGCTGCCCCCCGCGCGCTTCGTCGAGCTCACCGACCAGCCGATCACGGGCAACGTCTTCCAGAACCTCACGATCGAGCGCTTCCGGCGCTGGAGCGGCCTCGCGGTGCTGCCCTTCGAGGTCGTCGCCGATCCGCCGGGCGAGGGGCTCGCGCCCGTGGTCGAGCGCCCCGACGCCGGCGCCGAGCAGAACCGGCAGTACCAGGCGACGTGGTTCCTGCTCGCCGCGACGGCCGGCGCGCTCTGGCTGGGGCTCAACCTGAGCAGGGCGCGATGAAGCTCGGGCCGCGCGCGAAGCTCGTGCTCATCGCGGCGATCTTCTCGCTGCCCATCCTCGCGTCGTACCTCGCGTACTTCTACCTGCATCCCCGGCCGACCGCGAACCACGGCGAGCTGCTCCTGCCGCCGGCGCAGGCGAGCGACGCGAGCTTCGCGCAGCCGGGCGGCGGGCCGCCCTTCTCCTTCGGCGAGCTGCGCGGGCGCTGGGTCCTCGTGACGAGCGATGCGGGCGCCTGCGGACAGGGCTGCCTCGACAAGCTCGTCGTGATGCGCCAGGTCTGGCTCGCCCTCGGAAGGAACGCGGTCCGCGTCGAGCGGGTCTTCGTCATCGACGATGGGGCGAAGCCCGACGCCCGGGACCTCGAGCCGTTCCCCGGGATGCGGGTCGTGACGGCGCCGCCCGGCGTGGGGCTCACCGCGCAGGCCGCGGGAGATCGCTCCCATGTCTACCTGGTCGATCCCAACGGCAACGTGATGATGCGCTGGGATGCCGCGCAGGACCCGAAGGGCATGCTGCGGGACCTCGAGCGCCTGCTGCGCGCGTCCCAGATCGGCTGAGCGCCTTATAATTGAGGGCTCCCATGCTCCAGCGAACCCTTTCCGGCCAGCCCGGCCTCGGCGTGCAGCTCTGGCGCCTCACCAAGCCGCGCGTCGTCTCGCTCATCGTGTTCACCGCGGTGATCGGGATGTTCCTCGCCTCGCCCGGCCTCCCGCCCCTCGACCGCGTCGCCTTCGCGACGATCGGCATCGCGCTCGTCGCGGGCGCGGCGGCGGCCTTCAACTGCCTGGTCGAGCAGAAGCTCGACGCCGTGATGGCGCGCACCCGCGGGCGCCCGACCGTCTCCGGCACCGTCTCCTCGCCCACCGTGCTGCTCTTCTCGGGCGGCGTGGGCGGCCTCGGGCTCGCGATCCTCTGGCACGCGGTGAACCCGCTCACGATGTGGCTCACGCTCGGCACGTTCGTGGGCTACGCGATCATCTACACGGTGCTCCTCAAGCCGAACACGCCGCAGAACATCGTGATCGGCGGCGCGTCCGGGGCGATGCCGCCGGTGCTCGGCTGGGCGGCGATCTCCGGCGACGTGACGTTCCAGCCGCTGCTCCTCTTCCTCATCATCTTCGCGTGGACGCCGCCGCACTTCTGGGCGCTCGCGCTCTACCGGCGCAACGAGTACGCGCGCGCGGGGCTGCCGATGCTGCCGGTCACGCACGGCGAGGCGTTCACGCGCCTGCACCTGCTGCTGTACACGCTGATCCTCGTCGCGACGACGCTGCTGCCCTTCGCCACGCACATGGCGGGGTGGTTCTACCTCGGCGCGGCGGCGGTGCTGGACGTGGTCTTCCTGGGATACGCGGTGATGTTGTGGCGGCGCTACAGCGATGCGCTGGCCAAGCGCACGTTCGCGTACTCCATCTTCTACCTCGCCTTCCTCTTCGCGGCGCTGATGGTCGATCATTACCTGCCGCTCGTGCAGGGGTGAAGCCGGCGCGCGCGATCGCGGCAGCCGCGCTCTGCGCGCTGCTGCTGGCGAGCGCCGGCTGCGACAAGCTCTTCGGTCCCTCGCGCCCGGCCTTCCACGGCGTGGACGTGACGGGCATGGAAGCGGGGCAGGCCCTTCGGCTCCCCGACTTCAACGGGAAGGTGCGCACGCTCGCCGATTTTCGCGGCAAGGTGGTGCTCGTGGAGTTCGGCTACACGCAATGCCCCGACGTGTGCCCCACCACGCTGCACGACTACGCCCAGGCCATGAAACTGCTCGGCGACGATGCGTCGCGCGTGCAGCTCCTCTTCGTGACGGTCGACCCGAAGCGCGACACGGCCGAGGTGCTCCGCGAGTACGTGCCCGCCTTCGACCCGCGATTCCTCGGGCTGCGCGGCGACGAGGCCGAGATCGAGCGGGTGACGAAGGACTTCCGCGTGTACGCGCAGGCGAGGCCCGGCAAGACGCCGGAGAGCTACACCGTGGACCACGCCTCGCAGGTGTTCGCGTTCGGTCCCGACGGTCGCCTGCGGCTCATGATTCCCGCCAACACGAAGCCCGAGGACATCGCCTCGGACGTGCGGGCGCTTCTCGCGTCGTAAAAAAAACGGGGCCGAGGCCCCGTTTTCGTTTCGCCCGCCTGCCGTCACACGAGGGCCGCGAGCTCCTTCTTCATCTTCTGCATGGCCTTCGCCTCGATCTGCCGGATGCGCTCGGCCGAGACGCCGAACTCGCCCGCCAGCTCGTGCAAGGTCTTCGGATTCGACTCGGCCAGCCAGCGCGCGCGGATGATGCGGCGGCTGCGGTCGTCGAGGCTGTCGAGCGCGCGCGTGAGGCCCTGGGTCTTGAGCTGCTCGCCCTGCTCGCGCTCGTAGATCTCCGCGGGCCCCTCGGCCGAGTCGGCGAGGTAGGAGATCGGCGTGACGGTTTCCTCCTGCGAGTCCTCCGGGGAGGGCTCGAGGGGCACGTCGCCGCCCTGCAGCCGCTGCTCCATCTCGATGACGTCGCTCTCCTTCACGTTGAGCGTCTGCGCGACCTGCCGGATCTCCCTGGGCGTGAGCGCGGACATCGTCGGCTTCATGCTGCGCAGGTTGAAGAAGAGCTTGCGCTGCGCCTTGGTGGTGGCGATCTTCACCATCCGCCAGTTGCGCAGGATGTATTCGTGGATCTCCGCCTTGATCCAGTGGATGGCGAAGGACGCGAGGCGCACGCCCCGCTCGGGATCGAAGCGCTTCACGGCCTTCATGAGCCCGAGGTTGCCTTCCTGCACGAGGTCCGACTGCGGCAGCCCGTAGCCCATGTAGTTGCGCGCGACCGAGACCACCAGGCGCAGGTGCGAAAGCACCATGTCGCGGGCGGCGGTGAGGTCGTTCTCGTCGCGCAGGCGGCGGCCGAGCTCCTGCTCGCGCTCCTGGGTGAGCATGGGAATGGCATTGACCGCCTGGATATAGGACTCCAGGCTCGAGACCGGCGGAAGGGTGGCCGGAAGCGTCATGGTCATCGTGGGGATTTCCTCTTGGGATTGAATTTTAGCACTCGACCAGTTGGAGTGCTAATCGCCCCGGAAGTTCCCTTTTTTACCGACCGGCGAACCGCCGAAGCTGGCGGGAAACGGCGAACCAGGCGGCGGCGAGCCCCAGCAGGCCGGCGCCACCCACGAGGGCGATTCGTTCCGTTGGACTCAGGAAAACGACTTTCAGTTCAGCGGCATACTCCGGAGTGAGCACTGACAACTCATAGGTGGCCCAAGCCGCGAATCCCGCGCTCAAGGCGAGCGCCATGCCGCCCGCGAGCAGGCCCTGCAGGGCGCCGTGGTAGAGGAAAGGTCTTCTCACGTCGGCCGAGGTCGCGCCCACCAGCTGGCTCACCTCGATCTCCTCGCGCTGGGTGACGACCTGCAACCGGATCAGGTGCGCCACGATGAACGCGACCGCGGCGCCGAGCAGGATGCCGATCGCGGCGAGCACGTCGCGGCCGAGGCGCGACCAGCGCGCCAGGCGCTCCGACCATTCGAAATCGGCCACCACCTGGTCCACCTTCGGAAGCTTCGCCCAGCCGGAGCGCACGGCATCGAG
>DASUXK010000141.1:0-2086 GCA_036377935.1 Usitatibacter sp. | reverse complement strand
GTCGTCGGCCGCGAGGTCTCCGCGACGCCGCCCGCGTCGATGGAGACATCCACGATCACCGAGCCGCGCCGCATGCGCCGCACCAGCGCGCGGGGAAGGAGCTTCGGCGTCGGCGTGCCGGGAATGAAGACCGCGCCCACCACGACGTCGGCCAGCAGCGCGTGGCGCTCGACCTCTTCCGGGGCCGCGAGCCCGCATTCGGCATCCGGGCCGAGGCGGTGGCGGGCGGCCGCGCGCGAAGCGTCCGAGCGGGTGAGGACGGCGACGTGCGCGCCGGCCGCGAGCGCCGCCTGCGCGGCGGCGAGCCCCGCATGCCCCGCGCCCAGCACGAGCACGCGCGCGGGCGCGCGGCCGAGGATCGCCTGCGCACGCTCGATCGCCATGCGCCCCGCGATCTGCGACATGGGCGCGAGGAGCGGGAAGCCGCCGCGCGCGTCGCGCACCAGCTCGAAGGCGATCGCGCTCGCGCGCCGGCGCGCCATCTCGCGCGTCGTCTCCGGCTCGCCGGCGAGGTGCTGGAAGCCGAAGAGGAGAGGTCCCTCGGTCACGCGATGCATTTCGTGCGGCTGCACTTCCTTCACCTTCACCACGAGCTCCGCGGCCCAGGCCTCCTCGGGCCCGACGATGCGCGCGCCGGCCGCGGCATACGCATCGTCGCCGGCGCCGATGCCGGCGCCCGCGCCGCGCTCGACGAGCACCTCGTGGCCCGCGGCCACGAGCGACGCCGCCTCGCCCGGGCCGAGGATCGCGCGGCGCTCGCCTTCCTTGGTCTCGCGCGGGATGCCGATCCTCATGCGGCGCCGGCGGCGGCCTCGGCCCGCGGGCGCACCGCGCGCAGCGCGCGGCGCGCCTCCGCGACGAGCGCGGGTCCCTGGTAGACGAAGCCGGTGTAGACCTGCACGAGGCTCGCGCCCGCCTCGAGCTTCGCGCGCGCGTCGGCCCCGGAGAAGATGCCGCCCACGCCGACGAGCGGCACGCGCCCGCCGAGCGCCTGCGCGAAGCGGCGCAGCACGCGCGTCGAAGGCACGAGCAGCGGCCGGCCGCTCAGGCCCCCGGCTTCCTGCGCGTGGCGATGGCCGGCGATGCCGTCGCGCGCGAGGGTGGTGTTGGTCGCGATGAGGCCGTCGATGCGGTGAGCGACCGCCAGCGCGGCGATGGCGTCCACCTGCGCGTCGTCGAGATCCGGGGCGACCTTGAGCAGCAGCGGCTTCGCCGCGCCGTGCCGCGCGGCGAGCGCGGCGCGCCGCTCCATCAACGCCGCGAGGAGATCGCCCAGGCGCTCGCCCGATTGCAGGTCGCGCAGGTTCTTCGTGTTGGGCGAGGAGATGTTCACCGTGACGTAGCTCGCCCGCGCGTAGACCGCGTCGAGGCAGGCGAGATAGTCGTCGGCCGCGCGCTCGATCGGCGTATCGAAGTTCTTGCCGATGTTGATGCCGAGGATGCCGCGGAAGCTGGCGCGCTCGACATTGGCGAGCAGCCGCTCGACGCCCTGGTTGTTGAAGCCCATGCGGTTGATGAGCGCGCCGTGCTCCTCGAGGCGGAAGAGCCGCGGCTTGGGATTGCCGGGCTGCGGGCGCGGCGTCACCGTGCCCACCTCGATGAATCCGAAGCCGAGGGCGGCGAGCGCGTCGACGTACTCGCCGTTCTTGTCGAGGCCGGCCGCGAGGCCGACCGGATTGGGAAACTCGAGGCCCATCGCGCGCACCGACTCCCCGGCGCTCGCGCCCGGCCCCAGCCAGCCGGCGCGCGAGCCCATCGCGGCGAGCGTCTTCAGCGCGACATCGTGGGCGAGCTCCGGGTCGAGCTTGAAGAGGGCGGTTCTCGCTAACGCGTACAACATCTTTGTTCGCCTCGCGGGGTCGGTGCGTTCAAGTCCGGAAACACAGAGGACACAGGGGTTTCCACAGAGGACACAGGGGTTTCCACAGAGGTCGCAGAGGATTCGTGCAGAAAAGCTGAAACACGGAGACCACGGAGAGCACGGAGGACACGGAGAAAACCAAAGGCATGGAGAGTGGGGGAAGTGCAATTTCGGGCAATGCATCCATGGGCAGGCTCGAACCCTCAAATGCTTTGCCTTTCTCCG
>DASUXK010000140.1:0-2730 GCA_036377935.1 Usitatibacter sp. | reverse complement strand
GAGATCGAGGCGGACGTCGCGACCGGCGTGCTGCCCTCCGACGCGCGCGACGAGGCGCTCGCGGAGCTGGTCGAGCGCGCGCAGGACGACCTCGCCGCGTCGGGACCGGCCCCCGCCCCCGCGCCGCGCCGCCCCTGGCTTGCGGCGGGCGTGGTCGCCATCGCGCTGCCCGCGCTCGCGTTCGGCATGTACCTCGCCGTCGGCATGCCGGGCGCCGCCGACGCGGGCCTCCTCGCGCACGAGGGCCAGCCCCTCGACGACCGGCAGATCGCCGCGATGGTCGACACGCTCGCGAAGAAGGTGCGCGATCGGCCCGACGACGCGGTCGGCTGGGCGCTCCTCGCGCGCTCGCAGGCCGCGCTGGGCCGCTTCCCCGAGGCGGTCCAGGCCTACGAGCACGTGGCCACGCTCGCGCCGAACGACGCGAACGTGCTCGCCGACTGGGCCGACGCGCTCGGCATGGCGCAGGGACGCTCGCTCGCCGGCAAGCCCCTGGAGCTCGTGAAGCGCGCGCTCGCGCTCGATCCCTCGCAGCCGAAGGCGCTCGCGCTCGCGGGCTCCGAGGCGCTCGACGCGGGGCGCTATCCCGAGGCCCTCGGCTACTGGGAGCGGCTGCGCGACGTGCTCGCCGAAGGCTCGGAGGATCGCAACCAGGTCGATGCGGTGATCGCCGAGGTGCGGCAACGGGCGGCCGACGCGGGCCAGCCCTTGCCCGCGCCCGCGACGAAGGTCGCGCAGGCCGCGGCACCCGCGTCGGGCGCGACGATCACGGGCTCGGTGAGCGTCGCTTCCGGCCTCGCCTCGCGCGTCGATCGCGACGCGACGCTCTACGTCTTCGCGCGCGCCGCCAACGGCCCGCGCATGCCGCTCGCGGTGGTCCGCGCCTCCGCGCGCGAGCTGCCGCTGCACTTCAAGCTCGACGACTCGCAGGCGATGGCGCCCAACCTGAAGCTCTCGAAGGCCGAGGCGGTGCAGATCGAGGCGCGCATCTCGCGCTCCGGAAATGCGACGCCGCAGCCGGGCGACCTCGTCGGCACCAGCGCCATCGTGAAGCCCGGCGCGCGGGGCGTGGCCATCGTCGTGGACAAGGTCCTGCCATGACGGCCCGGCTCGAGGCGCGCGGCCTCGCCTGCTCGCGCGGCCCGGCGACCCTCTTCCGCGACCTCTCGTTCTCGATCGGCGCGGGCGAATGCCTCGCGGTACGCGGGCCCAACGGCAGCGGGAAGACCACGCTCCTGCGCTGTGTCGCCGGGCTCACGCACCTCGATCGCGGCGAGGTGCTGTGGGAGGGCGCATCGACGCGCGGAGCGCCCGCGCGCTTCCGCGCGAGCCTGCTCTACGCCGGCCACCTCGCGGGCCTCAAGGACGACCTCACCGCGGAGGAGAACCTGCAGTCGTCGCTGCAGCTGCGCGGCGTGGCCGCCTCCGCGGGCGAGATGCGCGCGGCGCTCGCCGAAGCCGGGCTCGAGAAGCGCCGGCGGCTGCCCGCGCGGCGCCTGTCGGCGGGCCAGCGGCGCCGCATCGGCCTCGCGCGCCTCATGCTCGACCCGGCCGCGTGCTGGGCGCTCGACGAGCCGCTCACGGCCCTCGACGACGAGGGGCAGCGCCTCTTCGGGCGGCTCCTCGATCGCCACCTCGCGCGCGGCGGCCTCGCCCTGCTCGCCACCCACCACGACCTCGCGCCCGCGCCCGCGCGCGAGCTGAGGATCGGCGGATGAACGCGGCCGCCGCCCCCATCGAAGCGGCCGAGCCGGCGGGCTCCTTCGGTGCCGGCTTCGCCTGGGCCTTCTCGCGCGACGTGAAGCTCGCGCTGCGCCACCCGGGCGAGACGCTCCTCGTGGTCGCGTTCTTCGTGCTGGTGGCCTCGCTCTTCCCGCTCGGCATCGGCGCCGAGCCGCAGCTGCTCGCGCGCATCGGCCCGGGCGTGATCTGGGTGTGCGCGCTGCTCGCCGCGTTCCTCTCGCTGCCCGCGATGTTCGCGGCCGACTACGCCGACGGCTCGCTCGAGCAGATGACGCTCTCGCCGCACCCGATGGCGGGATGGGCGAGCGGCAAGATCGCCGCGCACTGGTTCGCGAGCGGCCTGCCGCTCACGCTGCTCTCGCCGCTGCTGGGCCTGCAGTACGGCCTGGACGGCGCGACGCTCCTCGCGCTCGCCGCGGCGCTCGCGCTCGGCACGCCCGTGCTCTCGCTCCTGGGCGCCGCGTGCACCGCCCTCGCGCTGGGCGCGCGCGGCGGCGGCATGCTCCTCGCGCTCCTCGCGCTGCCGCTCTTCGTGCCGGTGCTCGTGTTCGGCGCGGGCGCGGCCGAGGCGCAGGCCTCCGGGCTTTCCGCCGCGCCGCACCTCTCGATCCTCGGCGCCGGGCTCATCGTCGCCGCGATGGGCCTTCCGCCCGCGGTGTGCGCGGCCGTGCGCATCGCCATGGACTGAACGATGAAGATCCCCTGGTTCTATTTCGCATCGCCCTCGACGTTCTACCGCCTCGCCGGCTGGATGGCCCCCGGGTTCTTCGTCCTCGCCGCGATCCTCGGCGCCGCGGGCCTGTACATCGGCCTCTTCGTCGCGCCCACCGACGCGCAGCAGGGCGAGGTGTACCGCATCATCTTCATCCACGTGCCCGCCTCGTGGATGTCGATGTTCATCTACTTCGTCATGGCCTGCTACGGCGCGGTCTCGCTCACCTTCAACACGCGGCTCGCGGCGATGATGGCGCGCGCGCTCGCCCCCAC
>DASUXK010000139.1:0-2137 GCA_036377935.1 Usitatibacter sp. | reverse complement strand
TTCTAGACCACAGGCCCCCACCCATGAAAACGATCCTTGCCGTCGACGATTCCGCCACCATGCGCGAGATGGTCGCCTTCGTCCTCGAATCCGCCGGCTACCGCGTCATCGAGGCCGAGGACGGCGCCCAGGGCCTGGACCGCGCCACCGCGCAGAACGTGGACCTCGTGATCACCGACCAGAACATGCCCAACATGGACGGGCTCACCCTGGTGAGGAGCCTGCGCGAGCTGCGCGACTACAAGAGCGTGCCGATCCTGCTGCTCACCACGGAATCCTCGGACAGCATGAAGTCGCAGGGGCGCGCGGCGGGCGCGACGGGCTGGCTCGTGAAGCCGTTCGATCCCGCGACGCTCCTCGAGGTGGTTCAGAAGGTGCTTCGCTAGGGATGCCCCCATGCCGATCGATCTCAACCGGTTCATCGCGACGTTCTTCGACGAGGCGCGCGAGCACATCGAGTCCATCGAGGAGATGGCGATGGCGCTCGACTCCGGCCGCGAGGACCCGGAGCTCCTGAATTCCATCTTCCGCGCCGCGCACTCCATCAAGGGCGGCAGCGGCACCTTCGGCTTCACGCAGCTCGCCGAGGCGACGCACGAGATGGAGACGCTCTTCGACGCGCTTCGCAAGGGCCGCGGCCGCGCCGATGCGTCGACCGTGCGCCTGCTCCTCGATTCGTGCGACGCGTTCAAGGCCCACCTCGAGCGCCTGAAGGCCGGCGACCGCGGCAACGACCCGCAGGTCGAGGCCGCGCGCGCGCGGCTGGCGGGCTACCGCTCGGCCGGCGCCGCCGCCCCCGCGCCGGCAGCGGCGGCCGGGCCCGATGCGCCGCGCGAGGAAGCGTTCTTCGACGCCGCGCCGGCGCCCGCGCGCGCGAAGGCTTCCGAGGGCTACGGGCTCTTCGAGCCGGAGGCGGCGGCGCAGCGCGCCGCGCCCGCGCACGCTTCGGCCCCCGACAAGTTCGGCTTCTTCGAGCCGCTGCCGGGATCGGCGGGCGCCGCCGAGGCCGCGCGCGCGCGTGCCGAGCAGTCGTCCATCCGGGTGAGCGTCGAGAAGATCGACCGCATCGTGAACCTCGTGGGCGAGCTCGTGATCGCGCAGGCGATGATGCAGCAGTCGGTGGGCTCGCTCGCCGCGCAGCAGGACGAGAACCTCACGCACAGCCTCGCCACGCTCGACCGCAACACGCGCGACCTGCAGCAGGCGGTGATGTCGATCCGCATGATGCCGATGGAGTTCGTGTTCAGCCGCTTCCCGCGCCTGGTCTACGACGTCTCCACGAAGCTCGGCAAGAAGGTGCAGCTGCGCACCCAGGGGCACGAGACCGAGCTCGACAAGGAGCTGATCGAGCTGCTCGTCGACCCGCTCACGCACGTGGTGAGGAACGCCATCGACCACGGCATCGAGTCGCCCGAGGAGCGCCGCCGGGCCGGCAAGCCCGAGCAGGGCACCGTGGGCATGCGCGCAACGCACCGCGGCGGCAGCGTCATCATCGAGGTGACCGACGACGGCCGCGGCCTGGACCGCGACCGCATCCTCGACAAGGCGCGCGAGCTGGGGATGGCGGGCGACGAGTCGATGACCGACGAGCAGGTGTGGGGCCTCATCTTCGAGGCGGGGTTCTCCACCGCGAAGGAGGTGACCGACGTCTCCGGCCGCGGGGTCGGCATGGACGTGGTCCGCCGCAACATCACTTCCCTCGGCGGCAGCGTCTTCGTCTCCTCCGTGAAGGGCGAGGGCACGACGATCACCATCCAGCTTCCGCTCACGCTCGCGGTGCTGGACGGCATGATCGTGAGCGTGGCCGAGGAGCAATACATCATCCCGATCGAGTTCGTCGCCGAGGCGTTCAAGCCGGGGGCGAGCGACATCCGCACCATCGTGGGCCAGCCCTCGCTCGTCGCGGTGCGCGGCGAGCAGCTTCCGATCGTGCGCCTCGAGGACGTGGTCGAGCTTCCCGATTCCGGCGAGGCGCGCGGAGAGCCGCTCTGCCTGGTGGTCGAGGTCGACAACCGCCGCGCGGCGCTCCTCGTGGACAGCCTCATCGGCCAGCAGCAGCTGGTGGTGAAGTCGCTCGACTCGAACCTGCACTCGGTGGCGGGAGTGGCGGGCGCCACCATCCTGGGCGACGGCCGCG
>DASUXK010000138.1:0-9122 GCA_036377935.1 Usitatibacter sp. | reverse complement strand
AGCACCTCGCGCCGCGACGCATCCCCGAACACCACCGAGTCGCCCGCGGCCGCCGCCTCGCGCACCCGCTCGGGGTCGGCATCGAGCGCGATCACCGGGATCTTCTCCCGCTCGAGGAAGCGCGCGAGCGCCTGGCCGCTGCGCCCGTACCCGCACACGATCACGTGCCCGCGCGTGGCCATGGTCTTCACGGCGAGCTCGTGCAGCGCCACCGCCCGCGAGCTCCATTCGCTCTTCACGAGGTAGAGCACGATCGATTCCATGCGCGCGAGGATGAGCGGCGCGGCGAGCATCGAGAGCAACGCGCCCGCGAGGACCACCTGCAGCGCCTCCCCGCCTATGGCGTCGGTGCGCAGCGCGAGGGCGAGCAGGACGAAGCCGAACTCGCCCGCGGGCGCGAGCGCGAGCGAAGTGCGCAGCGCCGTCGGCCTCTCGTTGCGGAAAAGGACGGCGAGCCCGTACACCACCACGAACTTCACCCCCAGCAGCAGCGCGAAGACCAGCGGCACGGCGAGGAAGTGCTGCGCGAGGACCGCCGGGTCGAGCAGCATGCCGATCGTCACGAAGAAGAGGCCCAGCAGCACGTCGCGGAACGGCTGGATGTAGTCCTCGACCTGCCAGCGGTACTCGGTCTCCGAGATCATCATCCCGCCGAGGAAGGCGCCCAACGCGAGCGAAAGCCCCGCCTGCTCGGTGATCCACGCGAGCCCGAGCGTCACGAGCAGCACGAAGAGCACGAAGAGCTCGCCCGATTTCTGCCGCGCCACGCGCTCGAAGAGCGGCCGCATGAGCCGCTGGCCCATGTAGAGCACGATCGCGAGCACGATCGCCGCCTTCACCAGCGCCGCGCCGATCGCCTGCGCGATCTCGCCCGTGGAGAGCGCGAGGGCCGGGATCAGCACGAGCAGCGGGATCACGGCGAGGTCCTGGAATAGCAGCACGCCCATCACCTGCCGGCCGTAGCCGCTGTGCAGCTGCGCGCGCTCGGAGAGCGTCTTCGACACGATCGCGGTCGACGACATCGCCACGACGCCGCCCACCACCACGCCCGCGCGCCAGTTCGCCCCCGCCCCGATCGCGGCCGCGACGCCGAGCGCCATCATGGTCGCCACCTGCGCGCCGCCGAACCCGAACACGAGCCGGCGCATCGCCATCAGCTGCGGCAGGCTGAACTCGAGCCCCACGGAGAACATGAGGAACACGACGCCGAACTCCGCGAGGTAGCGCTGCGAGTCGGTCTGCGGGACGAGCGCGAACGCATGCGGGCCGATGAGGGCGCCGACCAGCAGGTATCCGAGGATCGGCGGAAGGCCGAGGTGGCGGAAGAGCGCCACCACGGCGACCGCGCAGGCGAGCATCGTCAGCGCGACGGAAAGGGCGTCGTGCATCGAGGGAGCGGAGGGCGTCCCGGGGGTAATGGATTTATACTTTGGGTCAATGACCGACCTGCTGCAAGCCCACGCCGTCGCCGACGCGGAGCGCTACCTCGCGCTCGCCCGCGACGTCCTCGACATCGAGGCCGATGCGGTGCGCGCATTGAAGGCGCGCCTGGGCGAGAGCTTCCTGCGCGCCCATCGCCTGGTGCTCGACACGAAGGGCCGCGTCGTCGTGACGGGGATGGGCAAGTCCGGCCACATCGCGCGCAAGATCGCCTCCACGCTCGCGTCCACCGGCACGCCCGCGTTCTTCATGCATCCGGGCGAGGCGAGCCACGGCGACCTCGGCATGATCACCGGGCACGACGTGGTGATCGCGATCTCCTATTCGGGCGAGTCGGAGGAGATCCTCAAGGTCCTTCCGATGATCAAGCGGCGCGGCACGCCGGTGATCGCGATCACCGGCCGCGCCTCGTCGACGCTCGCCGTCGAGGCCGACGTGCACCTGGACGCCGCGGTGGAGAAGGAGGCCTGCCCGCTCAACCTCGCGCCCACCGCGAGCACCACCGCCACCCTCGCGCTGGGGGACGCGCTCGCGCTCGCGCTGCTGGACGCGCGCGGCTTCCGCAGCGAGGACTTCGCGATGCACCACCCGGGCGGCAGCCTCGGGCGCCGGCTGCTCGTGCACGTGCGCGACATCATGCGCAAGGGCGAGCAGCTGCCGAAGAACTCGCCCGAGACGCTCCTGCCCGAGGCGATCATCGAGATGTCGAAGAAGGGCATCGGCATGACGGCGATCGTGGGTCCCGGCGACCGGCTCCTCGGCATCTTCACCGACGGCGACCTGCGGCGCACCCTCGAGAAGCACGACGCGATCCGCAGCATCAAGGTGGGCGACGTGATGACGCCGAACCCGCGCACCATCGCGCCCGAGAGGCTCGCGGCCGAGGCGGCGCAGGTCATGCAGACGCACCGCATCGGCGGGCGCATCGTGGTCGCCTCTCCCGAGGGGCGCCTGCTCGGCGTCGTGACGTTCAACGACCTCCTCGCCGCCGGTGTCGTCTAGCCTGGAGGAGGCGCTCGAGCGCGCGCGCTCCGTGCGCCTCGCCATCTTCGACGTCGACGGCGTGATGACCGACGGCACGCTCTACATCGGCCCGTCGGGCGAGGCGTTGAAGGCGTTCAACATCCTCGACGGCCACGGCGTGAAGATGCTGCAGGCGGGCGGTGTCGCGGCCGCGATCCTTTCGGGCCGCTCCTCCGAGGCCGTCGCGCATCGCGCGCGCGAGCTCGGCATCGCGCACGTGCTGCAGGGCATCCCCGACAAGGTCGCCGCGTTCGAGCGCCTCGCCGCCCAGGAGCGCATGGCGCCTTCCGAATGCGCCTTCGTCGGCGACGACCTGCCGGACGTCGAGGTGATGAAGCGCTGCGGCCTCGCGGTGGCGGTCGCCAACGCGGTGGATGCGGTGAAGGCCTGCGCGCACTACGTGACGCGCGCGAGCGGCGGACGGGGCGCGGTGCGCGAGTTCTGCGAGCTCGTGCTGCGCGCGCAGGGAAAACCCGCCGGCGATCGCCGCGCCTGAGGGCCGCTCCTTGCGCCCCAGCACTTGGCTTCCGCTCGCGGTGCTGGGCCTGCTCGTGGCCCTCACGCTGTGGCTCAACCACCTGGTGCGCGCGCCGCAGGGGCGCGAGGACGGCGCGCTGCGCCACGATCCCGACTCGATCGTCGAGCGATTCGACGCGCGCAAGTACGGCGAGG
Organism: Usitatibacter sp.; assembly: GCA_036377935.1. Lineage (GTDB taxonomy): Bacteria > Pseudomonadota > Gammaproteobacteria > Burkholderiales > Usitatibacteraceae > Usitatibacter. The sequence continues at coordinate 5,987 of DASUXK010000138.1, read as the reverse complement.
ACGGGCGCGTGCGCTACACCCTCGCCGCGCGGAAGATGGTACATTACCCCGACGACGACACCGCGCACCTCGATACCCTCCAGCTCGAGGCGTTCGAGCCGCAGCAGCCGAAGATGACGATCACCGCCGATCGCGGCCGGCTCGAGCGCACCGGCGACCGCGTCTGGATCGAGGGCCACGTGGTGCTGGTCCGCGAGGGCGATGCGAAGATGGAGCCGGCGCGCGTCACCACGGACCGGATGCTCGTGCTCCCCGACGAGGGGATCGCGCGCACCGACAGCGAGGTGACGCTCGAAACTCCTTCGGGCCGCGTCGTCGCACAAGGGCTCCAGCTCGACAACAAGGCGCACACGCTCGTCCTCGAGCGCGTGCACGCCGTCTACAAGCCTTCTGAACGCTGATGCGCACCGCTCCATTCGCCGGCCTGCTCGCCGTGCTCGCCCTCGCGGCGTTTCCCGCCGCCGCCGAAAAGGCCGACCGCGAGAAGGAGATCGTGGTGAACGCCAACCGCCTCACCGCCGACGACGCGAACAAGACCAGCACGTTCGAAGGCAACGTCGTGGTGACCCAGGGCACCATGCGCATGACCGCGGAGCGCGTGACCGTGCGCGAGGACGCGCAGCGCCACAAGTACTACGTCGCGAACGGCAATCCCGTCACCTTCCGGCAGAAGCTCGACAACTCGGACGAGTGGGTCGAGGGCTTCGCGCAGCGCGCCGAGTTCGACGACCGCAACGACATCCTGCGCCTGTACGACCACGCGCGCGTGAAGCGCGACCAGAACGAGATCACCGGCAACTTCATCTCGTACGACATGCGCAAGGAGCTCGCCGAGGTGACCGGCGCGCCGCCGGGCGCGCCCTCGACCGGCTCGCGCGTGAAGGCCGTGATCCTGCCGCCGAAGAAGGGCGCCGAGGGTGCGAACGGGCCCGCGCGCCCCGCGCCGAAGCTCAAGCGCGACGAAGGGAAGGCCGAGTGACGGCGATGCCGGCGCCGGCGCAGCGGCTCACCCTGGTGCGCCCCGAGCCCAGCTCCTCGGTGCTGCGCGCCGAGGGCCTCATGAAGCGCTACCGCAAGCGCACCGTCGTCTCCGACGTCTCCCTCACCGTCGAGAGCGGCGAGGTCGTGGGGCTGCTGGGTCCCAACGGCGCGGGCAAGACCACCTGCTTCTACATGATCCTGGGCCTCGTGCCGATCGACAGCGGCAGCGTCACGCTCGATGGCCAGGACCTCACGCACCTGCCGATCTACCGGCGCTCGCGCCTCGGGCTTTCCTACCTGCCGCAGGAGGCGTCGATCTTCCGCAAGCTCACCGTCGCGCAGAACATCGAGGCGGTGCTGGAGCTGCAGGGCGTGGAATCGGATGAGATCGAGGCGCGGCTCGAGCAGCTCCTCGACGACCTGCACATCGGCCACCTGCGCGCGAGCCCCGCGCTCTCGCTGTCCGGCGGCGAGCGCCGGCGCGTGGAGATCGCGCGCGCGCTCGCGACGAGCCCGCGCTTCATCCTGCTCGACGAGCCCTTCGCGGGGGTCGATCCGATCGCGGTGCTCGACATCCAGCAGATCATCCGGTTCCTGAAGGAACGCGGCATCGGCGTGCTCATCACCGACCACAACGTGCGCGAGACGCTGGGCATCTGCGAGCACGCGTACATCATCAACCAGGGCTCGGTCCTCGCGTTCGGGAAGCCGCAGGAGATCATCTATAATGAGGCGGTCCGAAAGGTGTATCTCGGGGAGAACTTCCGCCTCTAGCGGACAGTCAGTTCCCTCGGGAACCTTCTCGACATGAAGCACAGCCTCCAGCTCAAGCTATCGCAGCATCTGACGCTCACGCCGCAGCTGCAGCAATCGATCCGCCTGCTGCAGCTGTCGACGGTGGAGCTGAACCAGGAGCTCGAGCGCTACCTGGCCGAGAACCCGCTCCTCGAGCGGGCGGACCTCGCCGCTCCCGAAGAATCGTCGCCGCCGCCCGCCGACGGCGCGGAGCCCGCGCCCGCCGCGCGCGAGCCCGAGGAGCGGCGCGACGAGTCGCCGACGCTCGCCGACGACCACGGCTTCGGGGAGGAGCATTCCGGCACCGGCAGCTCGCGCCGCGACGACGACGAGCGAGACGACTTCACGCAGTTCGCCGCCGCCGAGCCCACGCTGCAGGAGCACCTCCTGCAGCAGGTGTCGCTCACCGGCCTCACGGAGCGCGACAAGCGCATCGCCCTGATCGTGATCGGGCACCTGGACGAGGACGGCTACCTCAAGAGCGAGCTCGAGGAGGTGCGCGAGTCGGCGCTGGCGGCGATCCCCGACCTGGAGTCCGAGGATCTGTCGATCGCGTTGAAGCACGTGCAGAACCTGGAGCCCACGGGCGTGGGCGCGCGCGACGTGGCCGAATGCCTGGAGCTGCAGCTCAAGGCGCTGCCGGAGTCGACGCCGCACCGCGACATGGCGATGAAGCTCGTCACGCAGCACCTCGACGTGCTCGCCGCGCGCGACTTCAACCGCCTGAAGCGGCTGCTCGGCGTCGGCGAGGACGAGTTGCGCGAGATCCGCTCGCTCATCCTCACGCTCGATCCGAAGCCCGGGCGCGCGTTCGGCCAGGGCGACGTGCGCTACGTCGTTCCGGACGTCGTGGTGCGAAAGATCGCCGGCAAGTGGAACGCGGCCCTCAACCGCGACGCGATGCCGCGGCTGCGCATCAACAAGATGTACGCCGACATCCTGCAGGCTTCCCGCGAGAACGGCGGCAAGCACCTCTCCGGCCAGCTCCAGGAAGCGCGCTGGCTCATCAAGAACGTGCAGCAGCGCTTCGACACCATCCTGCGCGTCACTCAGGCCATCGTGGACCGGCAGAAGAACTTCTTCGAGCACGGCGAGGTCGCGATGCGCCCCCTCGTCCTGCGCGAGATCGCAGAGGCGGTGGGCCTGCACGAATCGACCATCTCGCGGGTCACCACGCAGAAGTACATGCTCACCCCGCGCGGCATCTTCGAGCTGAAATACTTCTTCGGCAGCCACGTTTCAACCGACACGGGCGGGGCCTGTTCGGCCACGGCGATTCGTGCTTTGATCAAGCAGCTCGTCGCGGCCGAGGACTGCCGCAAGCCCCTCTCGGACCATCGCATCTCCGATATCCTCGCGCAGCAAGGCATCCAGGTGGCGCGGCGGACCGTGGCCAAGTACCGCGAGGCCATGCACATCCAGCCCGCCAATCTCCGCAAGTCCATTTAGAGACGACCGCGGTTGCGAAGCACCGCCGAAGGAACTTCAAAGGAGAGTGTCCATGAACCTGCACCTCACCGGCCATCACGTCGAGATCACCCCCGCGATCCGCGACTACGTCGTGGCGAAGCTCGAGCGGATCAACCGCCACTTCGACCACGTCATCGACGTGAACGTCATCATGACGGTGCAGAAGCTCGAGCAGCTGATCGAGGCGAACGTCCACCTGTCCGGCAAGGACATCCACGTGCGCTGCAACGACGGCGACATGTACGCGGCGATCGACCAGCTCATGGACAAGCTCGACCGCCAGGTGATCCGGCACAAGGAGCGCTTCCAGACGGGCCGCCACGCGCCCGGGATCAAGCGCATCCCCCAGGCGTGATGCAGGCGGCGAGCGCACGGGCCGCGGCCCCCATCCCCACCGCCATGAACCTCGTTTCCCGCCTCCTCCCGCGCGAGCACGTGGTGCTCGGGCTCGACGCGACGAGCAAGAAGCGCCTCTTCGAGCAGGTCGGGCTCCTCTTCGAGAACTCGCGCCAGATCCCGCGCGCGCGGGTCTTCGACAGCCTCTTCGATCGCGAGAAGCTGGGCTCCACCGCGCTGGGCTACGGCGTGGCGATTCCCCACGGCCGCATCAAGGGGCTCAAGGAGCCGGTGTGCGCCTTCGTGCGCACGGCGGCGCCGATCCCCTTCGAGGCGCCGGACGGAGAGCCCGTCTCGCTCGTCTTCGCCATGCTCGTCCCCGAGCACGCGACGGAAGCGCACCTGGAGCTGCTCTCCGAGCTCGCGCAGATGTTCAGCGACGCGCACCTGCGGCAGGCCCTCGCGGCGACCGACGACGCGCAGGCGGCCCACCGGCTGATCACCGAATGGTCGCCCTATGCCCCGGCTCAGCGTTCAGCGGCTGTTTGACGAGCGCCGCGAGCGCCTCGGGCTCGCGTGGGCGGCGGGCACGGCCGGCGCCGTGCGCGAGTTCACCGGCGAGATGCTGCACCGTCCGGGCGTGGGCCTCATCGGCCACCTGAACCTGATCCATCCGATGCTCGCGCACGTGATGGGCCCGCGCGAGGTCGATTACATCGAGGGCCTCGATCCGCGGCTGCAGGCGCCGACCGCCGAGCGCATCTGCTCGCCGGACACGGTCTGCGTGGTCGTCACCGACGGCGTGAAGCCGCCCGGGGTCCTCGCGGCGGCGGCCGAGCGCGGCGGGGTGGCGCTCCTCACGTCCACCGAGCCCAGCCAGCACGTGATCAACGTGCTGCGCCCGTACATGCAGCAGGAGCTGGGCGAGGTCACCACGCTGCACGGCGTGATGCTCGACGTGCTCGAGATCGGCGTCCTCATCACCGGCGAGTCGTCCATCGGCAAGAGCGAGCTCGCGCTCGAGCTGGTCTCGCGCGGCCACGGGCTCGTCGCCGACGACGTGGTGGAGCTGCAGCAGATCGCGCCCGACACGATCCAGGGCCGCTGCCCGCCGATGCTGCGCGATTTCCTCGAGGTGCGCGGCCTCGGCGTGCTCAACATCCGCTCGATCTTCGGCGAGACCGCGGTGCGCCCGCGCAAGGCGCTGCGCCTCATCGTGCACCTCGACGCGCCCGAGGCCGGGCAGGAGAAGAACCGCCTCGCGACGCGCTCCGGCACGCAGGAGATCCTCGGCGTGGAGATCCCCACGGTGACGCTCGCGGTCGCGCCGGGACGCAACCTCGCCGTGCTCGTCGAGGCGGCGGTGCGCAACCACATCCTCATCACGCGCGGGCTCGATTCCACGCGCGAGTTCATCGCGCGCCAGGAGGAGGCGATCCGCGCGGAGGGGCCCGGGGACGGGGAGCGCCGCGGCTGATGCAGCTCGTGCTCCTTTCCGGCGTGTCGGGCTCGGGCAAGAGCGTGGCGCTCAAGGCGCTCGAGGACGCGGGCTTCTTCTGCGTGGACAACCTTCCCGCGGACCTCATCGGCCCGCTCGCCGATTACGCGATGGCGCGCGGCGAGCAGAAGGTCGCCATCAGCGCCGACGCGAGGAGCCGCGAGAGCCTGGGAAGCCTGCCGGAGATCGTGGAAAAGGAACGCGAGCGCGGCAACGACGTGCGCGTGATCTTCCTCGACGCGAACGACGAGAGCCTCGCGCGGCGCTTCTCCGAGACGCGCCGCCCGCACCCGCTCGCGCGCGAGGGCCAGGTGCTCGCCGAGTCGATCTCGGAGGAGCGCGGCGTGCTCGCCTGGCTCGCCGAGATCGGCCAGCGCATCGACACGAGCAGCCTCACGCCCTCGCAGCTGCGGGGATGGATCCAGGACCTCGTGGTCACGGACCGCACGCGCCTCGCGCTCATCTTCGAGTCGTTCGGCTTCAAGGGCGGCGCGCCGCTCGACGCGGATTTCGTGTTCGACGCGCGCTGCGTGCTTCCGAACCCGCACTACGATCCCGAGCTGCGTGCTCTTACGGGCACCGATCCCGAGGTGGTGGAATTCCTCGAGCGCGAGACCCAGGCCAACATCCTCGTCGAGGACATCCAGCGCTTCCTGCAGCGCTGGCTCCCCCGCTTCGTGCTCGACCAGCGCGCCTCGCTCACGGTCGCGATCGGCTGCACGGGCGGGCGCCACCGCTCGGTCTACGTCGCCAACCAGCTCGCCGAGCGCTTCGCCTCCGACTACCCGGTCGTCCTGCGGCATCGCGACCTGAAGGACTAGGCGCCGCTTGCTGATCCTCAACCTCTTCTCGGCGGGGAGCCGTCCGCGCAGCGTGCCGATCTTCCCGCTGAAGACCGTGCTCTTCC
>DASUXK010000137.1:0-10265 GCA_036377935.1 Usitatibacter sp. | reverse complement strand
GGCGCGAACCAGTCGATGTCGTGCTTGCCCTCGGCGTGGTCGACCTGGTCGCAGCGCGTGAGCGCCGCGTTGATGCGCTTCACCACCGTCGGGACGCTGGTGGTGGCGTAGAGCGACTGGTCGGGATACATCGCGAGGCTGTCGTTCGCGTCGGCCGCGACCTGCCAGCCCGAGAGGTAGATGGCGGGCACGCCGGCGCGCACCTGCTGCATCGCCTGGTTGCCGGTCATGGCGCCCAACGAGTTCACGAACGGGCGCTCCTGCATGAGGCGCCACAGCTTCTCGGCCCCGCGGCGGGCGAGGGTGTGCTCCACCTGCACGCTGCCGCGCAGGCGGTACACGTCCTCCGCGGCATAGCCGCGCCTGACGCCCTTCCATCGGGGATTCTCATTCCAGTCCTTGCGGATGCGCTGCACTTCGAGGTCGCGGGTCATGCCATTTCTCCGAGTTAGCTCAAGGAAAAAGACGGCCATAGGACAGCATCAGACCATCCGCATTGCACGTGCCGGAATTGGAATGTGGGCAAGTGAGCCTTCGCAAAACGCGAAGGCCCGCTAAACGCTAACAGGGGTCAGGTACATTTTTCGACCTGTCCCCTTTTTTTCGTTCAGGCGGGCGCGGGCGGGCGGGAGATCGGGGTAGGGTTCTTCGTGCCGACCAGGTGGTCGACCAGCTGGCGGGCGGCGGCCGGGAGCATCGAGTACTGCCGGACGCCGACGAACATGCGGCGCCGGGCCCACGGGTCGGTGAGGTGGATGTACCGCAACCCCATGGATTTCGCGTAGACGTTCACCGCCGCCTCGGGCAGCACGCCGATGCCGAGGCCCGCCTGGATGAGGCGCGCGACGACGTCGAAGCTCTTCACCTGCACGCGAAGGCGCAGGGGCTTGCCGGCGAGCAGCGCCTGGTGGCTGCACAGCCGCGATATGACGGTGTTGCTCTCGAGGCCCACGAAGTCGTGGTCGAGCAGCGCGTCGAAGGGCAGGCTCTTCGCGCGCAGCGAATGCTTCATCGGCAGCGCGCAGACGAGCGTGTCGGCGCGGTAGTCGTAGAGCTCGAGGGCGTCGGCGCCTTCCGCGCCCTCCATCACGATGCCGACGTCGGTGTGGCCGGCGAGGAGCGCCGCGACGATCGCCGAGCTGCGCTCCTCGCCCAGCGAGACCTTGATCGCCGCATGCGCCGCCGAGAAGGACGCCAGGTCCTCCGGCAGGTATTGCGCGAGGGCGGAGGCGTTGGCCTGCATGCGGACCACGCCCTTCGCGCCCATGGTGTAGTCCGAGATCTCGGCGCGCATCTGGTCCATGCGGTCCATCATCTCGCGCGCATGGAAGAGGAGCGCCTCGCCGGCGGGCGTGAGCTCGACGCCGCGGGCGCTGCGATGCAGCAGGTCCACGCCGAGCTGGTCCTCGAGCTGCGCGACGCGCCGGCTCGCGGCGGCGAGCGCGATGTGGCTCGCGGCCGCCGCCTTCGTGATGCTGCGGGTCTCCGCGATGCGGATGAAGAGCGCGAGCGAGGTGAGGTCCGGGCGCATGTCAGGAGAGGAAGCGGCGCGGCGAGATCGCGCCGGCGTGGTCGCGCGCGAGGGGCAGGGGCTCGTCCTCGAGGGCGCTCGCGATCGCCTCGGCGGCGAGCGGCGCCCACAGCAGCCCCCGCGAGCCCAGGCCGGTGAGCGTGTGGATGCCTTCGATCGCCGTCTCGCCCGCCACCGGCAGGCGATCGGGCACCGTCGTGCGGAATCCCGTCCACCCTTCGAGCGCATGCGCGTCGAGGCCGTCGGTGAATCCGGGCAGCATCGAGGCGGCGCGCCCGAGGTTCTCGCGGTGGTCCTCTTCGCGCACCGCGGCCTCGTCGTCGTCGTGCCGGTAGGTCGCCCCGGCCGCGTGCCCGCCGTCGAAGCGCGGGGCGACGTAGCCGGTGCCGCTCACGACGATGTCGAGCGCGCGCGCGGGCGAGGCGGGAAGGTAGGTGAGCTGGCCGCGCACGCGCGCGAGGCGAAGCCGCGCTTGCGGTGCGAGGCGCGCCGCATCGGCGGCATTGGCGAGCACGACGACGGGCGCCTCGGCGAGCACGCGCCCGTCGCGGTCGAGCGCGCGCCACTGCGCGCCCTCGCGCTCCAGGCGCTCGACCCGCGCGCCCTGCCGCGGCCGCACGCGCGCGCCGGCCCGCGCCCGGCTCGCGAGGCCGAGGCTCGCCGGCGCCACCGTCGCGCCCGAGGGAAACCACCAGCCGCCGCCGCGCACCGCGCGGCCGGCGAGCTCGCACGCCCGCGGGCCGTCGACGAATTCGAGGAACTCGCGCGGATAGCCGTGCGAGCGCACCACCGCTTCCATGCGCGTCGCCTCCTCGTCGTCGTCCGCGAGCTGCAGCACGCCGCAGCGGTTCCAGAGCAGCCCGTGCCCATCGTCGCGCAGGCCCTCCAGGTGCCGAAGCGCGTAGAGAAAAGCGCCGCGCGAGATGCGCGCGTTCAGCGCATCGCGCATGTTCGCGATCGGGCGCACGAGGCCCACGGCCGGGGGCACCGCTTCGGCGCGCGCATCGACGAGGTCGATCTCCCAGTCGCGCGAGGCGAGGCGCTCCGCGACGAGCGTTCCCGCCAGGCTTGCGCCGATCACGACGGCGCGCCGCTCGCGGCGAGCGGGCGCGCCGTCCGCGGCGCCCTCGCGCACGCCGTGAAGCATCTCGCGTTTCGCCGCGAAGCCCGCACGCTTCTCCACGCGGAAGCCCGCGCCCGCGAGCGCGGCGCGCACGCCGCCCGCCACGGTCCAGGTCGCGAGCGTGGCGCCGGGCCGCGCGAGGCGCGCGAGCTCGCGCACCACCTCCGGCGTCCACAGCGCGGGATTCTTCGCCGGCGCGAAGCCGTCGAGATAGAGCGCATCGGCCCGCGCGACGAGCTGCGGCAGGAGCTCGGCGGCATCGCCGAAGAGGAGCGTGAGGATGACGCGGCCGGCGTCGAAGGGCACGCGATGAAAGCCGGCGAGGGCGGGCGGCCACGAATCGCACAGCGCCCGCGCGAGCGGCGCGACGGCGTCGAACGGCGCGAGCGCCTCGCGCAGCGCGCGCGAATCGAACGGGCGGTTCTCCACGGAGACGAAATGCAGGCGCCGGGAGCGCGACGCATCGGCGCGCCAGGCGTCCCACGTGGCGAGGAAGTTGAGGCCGATGCCGAAGCCGGTCTCGACGACCGTGAAGCTCGCGCGCCCGGCCCAGCGTTGCGGAAGCCCGTTGCCGGCGAGGAAGACGTGGCGCGCCTGCGCGAGCCCGCCCTGCGCCGAGTGATAGACGTCGTCGAACTCGGGCGAGTAGGGAGTGCCGCTCGCGTCGCGCGCGAGGCGCGCGGCGGGAAGGGTCACGGAGGGGCCGGCCATGCGCCCCATCATAGCGGAGGGCCGGGCGCGGCACCCCGATGGGCGCCGCCCGACCTTCCGCCCTTCGACGCGGTCGCTTCCCTGCGCCCCCAAAGGAGTAAAGGCGCCCCGGCGAGTCGCGAGACGGGCCGGACGGCCGCGTCGCGTGCGGATCAGAACAGCAGGCTGGAAAGCCTGCCGCGGTATTCGGTCACGAGGTCGGGCTCGTCGGCCGCCATCTCGAAGACGGCCAGCATCTTCAACCTCGCGCTGTCTTCCCCGTAGTTGCGGTCGCGCGCGACGATTTCAAGGAGCTGCTCGAGCGCCGGCGCGAAATTGCGGCGCGCGATGTGCAGCTCGGCGAGCTCCATGCGCGCGTCGAGGTCGTCCGGGTCCACGCGCACGCGCCGCGCGAGCGTGTCGGCGGGCGGCAGCGCCTGCGCGAGCTCGGCCGCGTCGAGCCGCGCGCTGACCGCGGAGTAGGTCGATTGCTGGCGCGCGTTCGAACCGAGCGCCTCGAAATGCGTGTGCGCGCGCTCCACGTCCCCGCGGTCGAGCAGGATCGCGGCGATGTCGAGCCGCGCCGCGTCGTTGGACGGGTCGAGGGCGATCGCGTTCTTGAGGTAGCTCTCGGCCACCTCGACCTGGCCCTGCGCGAGCGCCTCGCGCGCGGCGCGATGCTCGATCTGCGACGGATCGGGAATCAGCCGGTCGAGGAACGCACGGACGAAGGCCTCCGGCTGCGCGCCGGAGAACTGCGCGACCGCGTTGCCGTCGACGAACGCGACGGAATACGGGATCGACTGCAGGTTGAAGGAGCTCACGAGCTCCGGATTGGTGTCCGAGTTCACGTTCACCAGCTTGAAGCGGCCGCCGTACTCGCGCTCGAGGCGCTCGAGCAGCGGGCCGAGCTGCTTGCACGGGCCGCACCAGGGCGCCCAGAAATCCACCAGGACCGGGACCTCCATCGAGGCCTCGATCACATCCCGTTCGAACGATGACAGCGTGGTGTCGATCATGTGTACCCCCCGACAGGGATAGATGCGCCACCCCGAAGCGAGTTCGGCCCCGGCGCGCCGGAAATCGAGTCGGACGGCCCAAGGCGGCCGGGCCGGAATCGTCCTACCCCGGACGGCCTGCGCGGACCGCGCGTCGCCGCTTCCCGACACCATTGCCGCCGTTGCCGGATAATTCCGCCATGGCCCTCACACTCGACCTTCCCGCCGGGCTCACCGGCACCGCCGAGATGGTCGTCGGCGAGCAGCACACGGCGCCGCGCGTCGGCAGCGGGCGCATCCGCGTCCTCGCCACGCCGGTGATGATCAACCTCATCGAGGCCGCGGCCCTGGCGGCGGTGGAGCAGTCGCTGCCCGAGCACCACCAGAGCCTCGGCACGCACCTCGACATCACGCACGTGGCCGCGACGCCGGTCGGCATGAAGGTGCGCGCGACCGCGGAGGTGACGCGCATCGAAGGGCGCACGATCTATTTCCGCGTGCGCGCCGAGGACGAGCGCGACCTGATCGGCGAGGGCACGCACGAGCGCGTGGTCGTGAACGTCGAGCGCTTCGACAAGCGCGTGCAGGAGAAGGCGAAGCGCGACTAGCGCGAGCCGACGTTTCCCTCGAAGGCCTTCAGCGCCTGGTAGAGGATGGGATCGCCGGGGCCGCCCGAAGGCGCGGCGAGGTCCACCGGGATCTCCGGGCGAAGGGCCTCGCGCGCGCGCCCGTCGAGCAGGAACGCGCGCTGCTCCGGATAGCGCACGACGATTCCGCTGTGCGGAAGCGTCACGGCATGCAGCTCGCCGCGCAGCCCCGCGGCGGGCGTTCCCGCGATGCGCGCGTGCGCCGCCTCGTGCAGCCCCGCGGCGAGCGCTTCGGCCTCGCCCTCGGTCCAGCGGTCCACGAGGACCACGACCGGGCCGGCATACGGCGGCGAGCGGTGTCCGGCGGGGACGAGATCGGTCGCGCGCGGGCCGCGGCGCGGCTCGCGCATCTGCCACGGCGTGCCGGCCGGCGCGAAGCGCGCGAGGATCGCGGCGGTCTGCGCGCGCGAGGCCGGCCCCGTCGATTCGCGCAGGTCGAAGATGAGCCCGCGCGTGCCGCGCAGCATCGTGATCGCCGCGTCGAGGTCGCGCAGCAGGTCCGGGTCCGCCCCGGCATTGCGCACGCGCAGGTATCCGATGTCGCGCGATTCGCCCATGCGCCGCGCGAGGAGCGGCGGGCTCGCCTCGCCGCGCGGGTTCGCCCGCGCGATCGCGAGCTCGCGAGCCGCCTTGCCGTCGCGCACCTCCAGGCGCAGCGTGCCGAAGCGCGGGCCGGCGAGGATCGCGCGCAGCGCGCGGTCGCGCCGCTCCGCGCTCGCATCGGGCCCCGCGCGCCGCCGCACCGCCTCGTCGACGTCGATTCCCTCGACGCGCGTCACCACGTCGCCCGGCTCGAGCCCCGCCACGTCCGCGTCGCTGTACGTGCGCACCGCCTCCACCACGGCGCGCCCGTCCTTCCAGCGTGCCCAGATGTCCGTTTCCGCGGGTATGCGGCGCGGCGAGTCGGGCGTGCCCTCCGAGAGCGAGACGTGCGCATCGTCGAGGGAGGCGAGCGCGCCTTCGAGCGCCGCGACGAATGCCGGCCGGGTGCGCGCTTGCGCGGCGCGCGGCCGCCATGCCGCGCGGGCGCGCTTCCACTCCGCGTCGTCCCGCTCGAAGTACGCATAGCCGCGATCGATGGCGCGCCACATCGCGTCGAAGTCCTCGACGCGCTCGCGCGCGCGGTCGCGCGCGGACGGCGGGGCCGGGTTGCCGGGCGCGGCGAGCGCGGGGGGCGCGAGCAACGGCAGGAGCATCGTCACGCAGGAGCACGCCGCCAGGCGCGCTCCCGCGATCGGGCTCCTACGCGGCATTCGGTGCCGCGCCGGCCTGCAGGGCCCCGAGGCGGCGGCCGATGAGCGCGAGGCGCTCCTCGAGCACGTCGGCGGTCGTGAAGCCCGAGGCGACGAGGTAGAGCGAGTCCCCGAACTGCGCGGCGAGCGTCGGGAAGCCGTTCACGCCGAGCTTGCGCGAGCGCTCGAAATCGGCGCGCGTCGCTTCCCGCATCGCTTCCGAATCGAAGGCCGCGAGGAACGCCGCGCGATCGTAGCCGCGCCGCGCCGCGGCATCGGCGAGCGCATCGCCGCGCGTCACGTCCACGCCGTCGCGGTAAAAGGCCGCCTGCAGGTCCTCGAGGAGCGCGAAGGCGTGCCGCGCATCGAGCGCGCGCGCGGCGACGATCGCGCGGCACGGCGGCTCGGTGTCGTACACGAAGCCGGGCTGCCGGAAGATCGCATCCGAGAAGGGCAGGCCGCTCGCCTCGTGCACGTGCTGCCAGTGGCTGCGCAGCATCATGCGGAAGGCCTCGCTCATCGGCTCGCGGTTGCCGGGGCGCAGGCCGCCCATCACGAGCTCGACGGGGATCGACGGATGGCGCTCGAGGAGCCGCGCGAGCTCCGGCCCGAAGCCGTAGCACCAGGAGCAGAGCGGATCGGCCACGTAGAGCAGCCGGTCGAGGACGGGCGCGCTCACGCCGCGATGGAGCGGCCGAGCGACAACGCGACGACGCGATTGCGCCCGCGGCGCTTGGCGAGCGCGAGCGCCTCCTCGGCGCGCGCGACGAGCGTGTCGACGCTCTCCGGGCCTTCGTCGAGCCGCGCGGCTACGCCCGCGCTCACGGTGAGCGAGAGCCGCAGGTCGCCCGCCTCGACCTCGGTGGCGAGCACCGCCTTGCGCAGGCGCCCCGCCACGATCACCGCGCCGGGGCCGGGCACGTCGGGCAGGAGCACGAGGAACTCCTCGCCGCCGTAGCGCACCAGCATGTCCTCCTTGCGCAGCGCCGCGCGCAACACCTCGGCCAGGCGCTGCAGCACGCGGTCGCCGGTGCGCTGCCCGTGCTTCTCGTTCACGGCGCGGAAGTGGTCGATGTCGAGCATGATGATCGAGAGCGGCTGCCCGGCGCGCCGGGCGCGCGACATCTCGCGCTCCGCGACCTCCTGGAAGGTGCGGCGGTTGGAGGCGCCGGTGAGGGGATCGGTCGTCGCGAGCCGCAGCGCGCGCGCATCCGCGCGCTCCTTGTGCAGCAGGAGGAAGGCGAAGGTGCTCGCGATCGCCGCGGTCGCGGCGACGAGCCAGCCGACCGACTGCCACACGGTGGGGGCGACGAAGGCCTCGAGCGGGTTCGCGTAGATCGCGCTCGCCACGCCGCGCACGACGAACGCGGCCGCGGCGGTCGCGAAGCAGGACGCGAGCATCACGCGGCCGAAGGTGCGGGAGGCGCGCGCGCCCCAGGCGAGGATCGCATCACCCCCGAGGAGCGTGCCCATCACGAGCCCGCAGAAGAGGATCGTGGAGGCCGGGTCGGAGGCCACGAGCGCCGTCGGCACCGCCACGGCCGCGATCGCCGCGGTGTGCACCCACGCGGGGACGGAGCGGCGGTCGAACGCGGCGATCGCCCCGGCCTGCAACGTCATCGACAGGGCGAGGAGCCCCGCGGCGACGGCGAGCGTGCCGGCGCGCGGCTCGAGGTCCGATGCGAGGAGCAGGAAGGCGAGCGCGCGCACCGCGAGGCTCGCGCTCCAGGCGAACGCCCCCTCGCGCGGGCGCGGCGCGAGGCCCGCGCCCACCCCGGCCGCGAGGACTCCGTCGGCGAGCGCGAGGAGCGCCCACAGCGTGGGGACGTCGATCATGGAATCGAGCCTAATCGCGACGCGCGGCGCGCGCAATGCGCCGCTTCACAGCGCCTTCGCGCGCCGCGGGCCCCGCGTCATTCGACCTTGCCGATGCGTTGCACGGCCGACGCGAGCTTGCGCGCGTCGCCGTCCCAGAAGGCCTGGAATTGCGGCTGGTCGAGGTACTGGATCGGGGTCTCGACCTTCGCGAGCGCCGACTTGAACGCGGGGTCCTCCACCGCCTTGCGCGCCGCCTCGCGCAGCTTCGCGATCGCGGCCTCGGGCGTGCCGGCGGGAACGAAGAGGCCGGTCCACTGCGAGAACTGCACGTCGTAGCCGAGCTCCTTCAGCGTGGGGACGTCGGGGAAGGCGGGATGGCGGCCGCCCTCGCCCCACGTCGCGAGCACGCGCAGCTTGCCGGCGCGCACGTGCCCCGTCACCGTCGAAGGCCCGGTGGCGAGCGCATCCACCTGCCCGCCGAGGAGGGCGACGATCGCGGGGCCTGCGCCGGTGAACGGCACGTGCAGCATCTTCACGCCCGCCGCCTGGGAGAGCATCTCCATCGGCACGTGCATCGTGCCGTAGTTGCCCGACGAGCCGAACGGGATCGTCCCCGGCGACTTCTTCGCCGCGGCGACGAGGTCCGCGACCGATCGGTAGGGGCTGTCGGCGCGCACCGCGAGGACCGTCGGGTCGGCCGTGAAGCGCGCGATCGGCACGAGCTGCGAGAGCTTGAACATCGGGTCGCGGCCGAGCACCTTGTCGGCTTCCGGGATGATCGAGATCGACGAGAGCGCGAGCAGCACCGTGTAGCCGTCGGGCCGGGCGCGGGCGACGTACTGCATGCCCACGCCGCCGCCGGCGCCGGACTTGTTCTCGACCACGACGGTCTGGCCCAGGTGGCTCCCCATCGCCTGCGCGAGCGGGCGCGCCGTGATGTCGGCGACGCCGCCGGGCGGGAACGGCACCACCATCGTGACCGTGCGGTTGGGGTATTCGTCGGCTGCGAAAGCGAGGGCGGGAACCAGGGCGAGGGCCAGGAGGGCCAGGATGCGTCGGAGCATTCTTGTCCTTTCGTGTGCGCGGGGAGCGCAGCGCGAAGGATAGCGAAGTCTCAGGCGAGCTGCAGGTCCTGCGGGAGGGGGCGCGCGGGATAGTGGAAGCGCACCGGGCCGTCGGGCTCGGCGTGCAGGAACTGGTGCACGAACGGGTCGCGCGACTCGACCATCTCGCGCGTCGGGCCGTCGGCGACGATCGCGCCGTCGTTCAGCAGGAAGAGGTGGTCGGCGATGCGCACCGCCTCGTGCACGTCGTAGGTGACGATGACCGAGGTCGCGCCCAGCGCGCCGTTCAAGGTGCGGATGAGGTTCACGATCACGTTGAGCGTGATCGGGTCGAGGCCCGCGAACGGCTCGTCGTAGATGATGAGCTGCGGGTCGAGGGCGATGGCGCGCGCGAGCGCCACGCGCCGCGCCATGCCGCCGGACAGCTCGGAGGGCATGAGGCCGGCCGCCCCGCGCAATCCCACCGCGTGCAGCTTCATGAGCACGAGGTCGCGCACGATGTCCTCGGGAAGCTGCGTGTGCTCGCGGATCGGGAACGCGATGTTCTCGAACACCGTGAGGTCGCTGAAGAGCCCGCCCTTCTGGAACATCATCCCCATCTGGCGGCGCAGCGCGTAGAGCGCGTCGCGATCGAGCGCCGGCACGTCCTGGCCGCAGACGCGCACGCTGCCGCCGGCGGGATGCAGCGACCCGCCGATCGTCTTGAGGAGCGTGGTCTTGCCCGAGCCGCTGGTGCCGAGGATCGCGGCCACCTGCCCGCGCGGCACGGCGAGCGTCACGCCGCGCAGGATCGGCCGGCGGCCGTAGGCGAAGCGCAGGTCGCGGATCTCGATCACGTTGCGGTCGGGGGCGTCCATGCCGCCATTATCGCATCCGGCCCGCGAAGCATCGTCGCGCCGATCGCGATCGAGTAAGATGCGCGCCATCACAAAACGACAGAAGGGCCGCGGTCCCATGAACCTGGTGCAACGCGTCAAGAACATCCTCCTCACGCCGAAGACCGAATGGCAGGCGGTGGCCGCCGAGACGACCCCCGATTCGCAGGTGATCGTGGGCTATGTCCTGCCGCTCGCCGCCGTCGCGGCGATCGCGGGCTTCATCGGCATGAGCCTCGTCGGCATGGGCATGGGAATGTTCGGCACCGTGCGCGTCGGGATCGGCT
>DASUXK010000136.1:0-2060 GCA_036377935.1 Usitatibacter sp. | reverse complement strand
ACGCTTCCCTCGGAGCCGCTCGTGCCGCTCGGCGCGTTCTGGCTCCTCGTGCTCGTGGCGACCGTGGGCGGCTACGCGAGCACGAGCCAGCTGCGCCTGCTCGAGGAGCTGGTGCGCCAGGCGTCGCGCGATCCGCTCACCGGTTGCTACCGGCGCGAAAGCGGGAAGGAGTTCCTCGACGTGCAGTTCCTCGTCGCCGCACGCCACGGCGCGCCCCTCACCGTGCTCTTCGCCGACCTCGACGGGTTCAAGCGCGTGAACGACACCTTCGGCCATGACGAGGGCGACCGCGTGCTCGCCTCGGCGGCGGCCGCGCTGCGCCGCATGGTGCGCGAATCCGACCTCGTGCTGCGCTGGGGCGGCGAGGAGTTCGTGGTGGTGCTGCCCCACACGGGCAAGGAGGAAGCGATCGCGCTCCTCGAGCGCCTGCGCTCGCAGGGCCTGGGCCTGCTGCCCGACGGGCGGCCGCTCACCATCAGCGTGGGCGTGGCGGAGCTCCTCGCCGACGGCGCGCGCAGCGCGGAGGAGCTGGTGGACCTCGCCGACCACCGCATGTACACGGCGAAGCAGGCGGGGCGCAATCGCTACGCCGACGGCGTGCGCGAGCCGGTCACTTTGCTTTCCCCTACCCCGGTTGGGACTTGAGGCCCCCGGAAACGGAAATATCGAAGGATTCGAGGTAGTCGGGAACGAAGCACCGCCACCCGAAGCGCTCGGCGATGCCCTTGCGCAGCGCGTCGGTCGCGGCCGGCTCGCCGTGGGTGAGGAAGACGCGGCGCGGGGGATGGCGCCAGCGCGCGAGCCAGTCGAGGATCTCCTCGCGGTCGGCGTGGGCCGAGAGCGTCTCGAGGTTGCACACGTCGGCGCGCACCGGCACGTAGGCACCGTGGATCTTCACTTCGGTGGCCCCGTGCACGAGCGAATCGCCGCGCGTCCCGCCCGCCTGGAAGCCCGTGAAGAGGATGGTATTGCGCGCATCGGGCGCGAAGCGCTTCAAATGGTGCAGCACGCGCCCGCCCGTCGCCATGCCGCTGCCGGCGATGATCACCATGGGCCAGCTCGACTGGTCGAGGGCGCGCGACTCGTCGGGCGAGGCGACGAAGCGCGCCGCGCCCGCGAGCGCCCGGCACTCGCGCTCGTCGAGGCGGTGCTCCTCGGCGTGGCCCAGGTAGATCTCCGTGACGTCGGTCGCCATGGGGCTGTCGACGTAGACCGCCAGCGCCGCGGGAATCGCGCCGCTCGCCTTCAGCCGATGCAGGTGGAGCAGCAGCGCCTGCGTGCGCCCGACCGCGAACGCGGGCACCACGACCACGCCGCCGCGCGCGGCGGTGCGCGAGACGATGGCGGCGATCTCCGCGGCCGTATCGAGGTCCGGGTGGCGCCGGTCGCCGTACGTGGACTCGAGCACCAGCGCGTCGACGGGATCGCCGCCGTCCACGTCCGCGGGCGGCCGCATGATCGGGTCGTTCGGCCGCCCCAGGTCTCCCGAGAACACGCAGCGCGAGCGGCCTTCGCGCAGCTCGACGATCGAGGCGCCGAGGATGTGCCCGGCGGGCCGCAGCATCGCGTTCAATCCCGGCGCCGCCTCGAAGCCGCGGTCGAAGCCCACCGGCGCGAGGCGCGCGAGCGCGGCCTGCGCATCCTCCTGCGTGTAGAGCGGCAGCGCGGGCGCGTGCTTCGAGTAGCCGTAGCGGTTCGCGTGCTCGGCCTGCTCCTCCTGCAGCCGCGCGCTGTCGGGAAGGAGGATGCGGCACAGGTGCGCGGTCGCGTCGCTGCAATGGATGCGGCCGCGGAAGCCCGCCTTCACGAGGAGCGGGAGATAGCCGCTGTGGTCGATGTGCGCGTGCGTGAGCACGACGGCGTCGATCGCGCGCGGATCGAACGGCGGCGTGGCCCAGTTGCGAAGGCGCAGCTGCTTGTAGCCCTGGAAGAGGCCGCAATCGACGAGCACGCGCGAGCCCGGACCCGTCACCAGGTACTTCGATCCCGTGACCGTACCCGTCGCCCCGAGAAAGTCGACTTTCACTTCAGCGAGTGATGCAAGCAAACGGCTTTGAATC
>DASUXK010000135.1:0-12062 GCA_036377935.1 Usitatibacter sp. | reverse complement strand
GCCCGATCTCGGCATCGGGGAGGATCACCGAGTCCTCGATGTGGCAGTGGTCGAGGAGCTTCACGTTGTTCGAAAGCAGCGAGCGCTTCACCACCGAGCCGCTCACGATGCAGCCGCCCGAGACGATCGAATCGATCGCGTAGCCGCGGCGCGCATCGTCGTCGAACACGAACTTCGCGGGCGGGATCTGCTCCTGCGTCGTGTAGATCGGCCAGGCGGTGTCGTAGAGGTTCAGCTCCGGCACGACCTTCGTGAGGTCGAGGTTCGCCTCGTAGTAGGCATCCACGGTGCCGACGTCGCGCCAGTACGGCTCGCCGTCGATCATGTTCACGCAGCTCGTCGAGAAGTCGTGCGCGTGCACGATCACGCCGTCGCGCACCAGGCGCGGCAGGATGTTGCGCCCGAAGTCGTGGCAGGAATCCGCGTCGACGGCGTCGATCAGGAGCTGCTGGTAGAGGAACTCGGCATCGAAGAGGTAGATGCCCATGCTCGCGAGCACGCGGTCCGGCCGGCCCGGCATGGTGAAGGGCACCGCGGGCTTCTCGTGGAACGCCGTCACCTGCCCATGCGAATCCACGCGCATCACGCCGAAGGCCGACGCCTGCTCCACCGGCATCGGGTTGCACGCCACCGTGACCGACGCCCCGCTCGCGAGGTGGTCCTCGATCAGCGTGCGGTAGTCCATCTTGTAGATGTGGTCGCCGGCGAGCACCAGCACCAGCTTCGGATCCTGCCGATGCAGGATGTCGAGGTTCTGGTACACCGCGTCCGCCGTACCCTGGTACCAGTCGTCGTTGATGCGCTGCTGCGCCGGCAGCACCTCGACGAACTCGTCGAAGCGCGTGTCGAGGAAATTCCAGCCGCGCTGGATGTGGCGGATGAGGCTGTGGGCCTTGTACTGGGTGCAGACGTCGATGCGGCGGATGCCGGAGTTGATGCAGTTGGAAAGGGTGAAGTCGACGATGCGGAACTTGCCCCCGAAGGAGACGGAGGGCTTGGCCCGCCAATCGGTGAGGTGCTTCAGGCGCGCGCCTCGACCGCCCGCGAGCACCATCGCCACCGTGCTCTTCACGGCCTGCGAGACGGCGCGGGCGTCGAGGGTGCGCGCGACGGGGCGGACCCGGGCGCGGACTCGTTCCTCGATGACTGTCACTGTAGGTTCCCCCTCATTTGTAGCGTCGGAGCCGCGGAATCTTGCGGTGCGGAGAGAGATGACATCACGTTACGCGGATTGGTTCGGCGCGACCATGGGGTGGAAAAAATTTCCCTGGCGAGTCGCGCGGCGAAACGCGGCGCGCCGCGAGGGCACGCGAAATGCTTACGCCTCGATCGCGAGACGCGCCGCGCCCAGCACGCCCACGCGCTCGGAGGTCACCGCGCGAACCGGGATGCGCATGAGGAGCGCCGAGAACGGCGCCTTGGCGCAGAAAGCCTCGCGAAAGCGCGGCGACTGCAGGCGCGGCAGGATCTTCGCCACGATGCCGCCCGTGAGGTAGACGCCGCCGCGCGCCATGGCGGCGAGCGCGTGGTCGCCCGCGACGCTGCCCAGGCATTCGACGAAGAGGTCGAGCGCCGCATCGCTGAGCCGGTCGCTGCCGTCGAGCGCGGATTTCGAGATCTTCTCGGGCAGGGGCGATTGCAGCGTCGAAGCGTGCGCGCCCTTGCCCTGCAGGAACGTGTAGATGTTCGTGAGGCCGGCGCCGGAGAGGATCATCTCGGCCGAGCAGCGGCCGTGCGCGGCGAAGACCGCGTGCCACAGCTCCGCCTGCACGAGCGTGGCGGGCGCGAAGCCCGCGTGCCCGCCCTCGCCCGCCACCTCGCGCGGCTTGCCGTCCACGTCCACGAGGTACGCGACGCCCAGGCCCGTGCCCACGCCCATCACCAAGCTCGGCTCGTGCTCCGCGGCGCGGCCGGGCTGCAGCGTCACGCACTCGCGCGAGGGGACCCACGCGATGCCGTGCGCGCACGCGACGAGGTCGTTCACCACCGTCACGTCGGGGATGTGGAAGCGCGCGGCGATGGCATCCCCGTCCACGATCCACGGGCGGTTGGTCATCTTCACGCGGTTGCCCGTCACCGGGCCCGCCACGCCGAAGCCCGCGGCGGTGATGCGATAGCCGGCGTTGGGCCGCGATTGCTTCCACTCCTCGAAGAACGCCTCGAGGATCGCGGAAAAATTTGCGGCGCCCTCGGCCGCGTAGCGCCGCGAGAGCATCGCCTCCCACTTGCCCGTGCGAGAATCGCCGACTTCCAGCAGAATCTTCGTCGCTCCGACGTCGCCCGCCAGGATCACCCTTGCCTCCCTCGCATCCGCAACACCCCTCGTTGAGCGTACTCTTCGCGACTCCCGAATGCGCCCCGCTGGTGAAGACCGGCGGCCTGGGCGACGTGAGCGGCGCGCTGCCCGCGGCGCTCGCCGCGATCGGCATCGACGTGCGCGTGCTGCTGCCGGGTTACGCGTCCGTGCTCGCGCAGGCGAAAGCCGCGCCGGTCCTCGCCGAGCTGGAGCTCCTCGGACATCGCGCGCGGCTGTTGGAATGGCGACTCCCGGAACACGTTCCCCTCCTGGTGCTCGATTGCCCCGCACTCTACGACCGCGGCGGCGGTCCGTACCAGGCCGACGACGGCGACGATTGGGAAGACAATGCGCTGCGCTTCGGCGTTCTCTCGCGCGCCGCGGCGTTGCTGGGAAGCGACGCCTCGCCGCTCGCGTGGCGGCCGGACGTGGTGCACTGCAACGACTGGCCGACGGCGCTCGCGCCACTTTACCTGCGCTTCGATCCGGCGCGGCGCGCGCCGAGCGTCTTCACGATCCACAACCTCGCCTTCCAGGGCCTCTTCCCCTGGCACAAGCTCGCCGCGCTGGAGATTCCCGAGGCGGCGCGCGGCGCCGACGGCATGGAATTCCACGGCCGCGCCTCGTTCCTCAAGGCGGGCATCGTGTACGCGGATGCGGTGACGACGGTGAGCCCGACCTACGCGCGCGAGATCCAGGGCACCGAGCTGGGCTTCGGGCTGGACGACGTGCTGCGCGCGCGCGGGGCATCGCTGCACGGCGTGTTGAACGGCATCGACACCGCGGTGTGGAACCCGCAAACCGATGCGCACCTCGCGAGCCCCTACGGCGTGCTCACGCTCGAGCGCAAGGTCGCGAACAAGCGCCTGCTGAAGAGGCGGATGGGGCTCGGCGGCCCCGACGACCGCCCGCTCCTGGGCTGCGTGAGCCGCATCACGCACCAGAAGGGCATCGACCTCCTCGCCGAGGCGATTCCCGAGATCGTCGCGCTCGGCGCGCAAGTGGCCGTCGTCGGCACGGGCGATCGCGAGATGGCCGCGAAGCTCGAGGCCGCCGCGGCGCGCCATCGCGGCGACGTCGCGGTCTTCATCGGCTTCGACGAGGCGCTCGCGCATCTCGTCGAGGCCGGGGCCGACGCGTTCCTCATGCCCTCGCGCTTCGAGCCCTGCGGCATGAACCAGATGTACAGCCAACGCTACGGCACGCCGCCGATCGTGAACGCGACGGGCGGCCTCGTGGACACGGTGCTCGACGACAGCCACGGGCCGAACGGCGCGACGGGCTTCCTCATGCGAGAGGCCACGGTGGAGGCGCTGGTCGCGGCGGTCGCGCGCGCGCTCCGGGCGTGGCGCGATCCCCCGCACTGGAAGAAGCTGCAGTTGAACGGCATGACGCGCGACTTCGGGTGGGAGCCCGCGGCGCGCGCCTACCGGGCGATCTACGAGGGCATCAGAGCCACTTCATGAGCCCCATCTGGAAGCGATGGGCGAGCGTCGGGTGGCTCGGGTACGCGCGGATGCGGTACTCGAGCTTGCCGCAGAGCTCCGGCGCGAGGTCGAGCGCGTAGCGCTGCTCGCCGTTCGCGTCGCGCGCGCCTTCCGGGTGCAGCGTGTAGCTCTCCGGCGGGCGGCGCACGCGAAGCTCGCGCATCGTGTCGCCCACGAGGAGCTCCACCGCCACGTCCTTCGCCTCGAGCCCGCCCAGCTGGATCGCCACCGAGAAGCGCACCTTGTCGCCGAAGGTCGCATGCCGCTGCGGAAGGTCCAGCGGGCGCAGCGCCACCCGGGGCCACGCGTCGCGCACGCGCCGCTTCCACTGCGCGAGCTCGCGCGCGAGCGCGAAGTTCTCCGAGACGAAGCGGCGATGGCGTTGCGATGACGGGATGTAGAAGCGCGTGAGGTACTCGCCCACCATGCGCTGGCTGTTGAACTGCGGCAGCAGCGTCATGATCGAGCGCTTCGCCATCTTCACCCACTCGGGCGAGAAGCCCATGGCGCCGCGGTCGTAGTAGAGCGGGATCACGCGGTCCTGCAGGATCTCGTAGAGCGAGCGGCTCTCCTCCTGCGCGCGGCGCTCGTCGTCGAGCTTCTCCGAGGCGGGCTTGATCGCCCAGCCGTTGTCGCCGCGGTAGCCCTCGCCCCACCAGCCGTCGAGGACCGAGAGGTTGATCACGCCGTTGAAGCCCGCCTTCATTCCCGAGGTGCCCGACGCCTCCATCGGGAACACGGGGTTGTTCAGCCACACGTCCACGCCGGAGACGAGGCGCCGCGCGAGGCGCAGGTCGTAGCCCTCGACGAAGAGGATGCGGCCCTCGAAATCGCGCATCCACGACACCTGGTTCACGCGCCGGATCATGTCCTTGCCCGGCTCGTCGGCGGGGTGCGCCTTGCCCGCGAAGATGAAGACCACCGGGCGGTCGGCGTCGGCGACCATGTCGCGCAGCCAGTCGAGCTTCTCGAAGAGGAGCGTGGCGCGCTTGTACGTGGCGAAGCGCCGCGCGAAGCCGATGGTGAGCACGTTCGGGTTCGCGGGGTCGCAGAACTTGAGGAGCCGGTCGACGTGCGCCTCGCTGTTCTGGTTGCGGAAGTGCTGCTCGCGCACGCGCTCGCCCACGAGCGTGAGCATGCGCGCCTTCAGGTGCTGGCGGATGCTCCAGAAGATGTGGTCGGGGAGATCCATGATGCGCTCGAGCGCGCCGGGATCCTGCAGGTGCCGGCTCCAGCCGCTGCCGAAGAAGCGGTCGAACGCATCGGCCCACTCCGGCGCGAGGAAGCTCGGGAAGTGCACGCCGTTGGTGATGTAGGTGACCGGGTTCTCCTGCTCCGGCACCTCGGGCCACAGGTCGCCCAGGATCAGCGCCGAGACATCGCCGTGGATGCGGCTCACGCCGTTCACGTAGCGCGCGCCGCGCGCGGCGAGCGCCGTCATGTTGAAGTCGCCGTTCCTCGGCGTGCGGCCGAGCGCGAGGAGCGCTTCGCGATCGACGTTCAGCTCGCGAAGGAAACGCGAGAAGTAGCCCGCCACCATGTCCGGGTTGAAGTGGTCGTGCCCCGCCGCCACGGCCGTGTGCGTGGTGAAGATGGTGTTCGCGGCGACCGCTTCGACCGCCGTCGGCAGGTCGAGGCCCATGTCGGTCATGAGCGCGCGCACGCGTTCGAGCACGAGGAACGCGGCGTGGCCCTCGTTGATGTGCCAGGTGGTGGGCTTGATGCCGAGCGCGCGCAGCGCCCGCACGCCGCCCACGCCGAGCACGATCTCCTGCTGGATGCGCGTGGTGCGGTCGCCGCCGTAGAGGCGATGCGCGGTGGCGCGGTCCTCGGGGCGGTTGGATTCGAGGTCGGTGTCGAGGAGGTAGAGCGTGACGCGCCCCACCCTGGCCTGCCACACCTTCACCGCGACGTCGTGATCGCCGAACTCGACGCAGACCTGCAGCGGCTTGCCGTCCTTCAGCACCTGGGAGATCGGGAGGTCGCCGAAGTCGTTGTCCGAGTAGGTGGCGTGCTGCGTGCCCTCGTTGTCGAGCGTCTGGGTGAAGTAGCCCTGGCGATAGAGCAGGCCGACCGCGACGAACGGCAATCCCATGTCGCTCGCGGTCTTGCAGTGGTCGCCGGCGAGGATGCCCAGGCCGCCCGAGTAGATCGGCAGGCTCTCGTGGAAGCCGAACTCGGCGCAGAAGTAGGCGATGCAATCGCCCTCGGCCATCGCGGGCAGCGACTCGCCCACCGGCGGGCGCATGTGGTACGCGTCGTAGGTGGCGAGCGTGCGGTCGAAGTCGTGCAGGAACACGGGGTCCTGCGCCGCCTCGCGCAATCGGCGCTCGTCGACGGCCTTCAGCAGCGCCTTCGGGTTGTGGCCGAGCGCGTCCCACAGCTCGGGATCGAGTCGCGCGAAGAGCGAGCGCGTGGTGCGATCCCAGCTGAACCAGAGGTTGTCGGCGAGCTCTGAAAGGCGCGCGAGCTCTTTCGGCAGGCGCGGCGTGACTTCGAGGGGGAATGCGGTTCCGGGCATGGCTTGTTCTGGTTCCTCTCCCGAAAGCTCTGAGAGCGGCCGCGCGCCGCAAAAGTTCGGGCCGCGGCGTTCGCTTCGGGAAACCCGGAAGCATACCGAAAAAAGGGGTCAGGTTACTTTTCCAACCTGACCCCTTTTCTTTTCTTTTTCTTTTTCGCGTTCGCTCAGCGGGCCATCGGGTTCTGCGGCTGGTCGCTGCCGCGCGCGGGCGGCGGAGGCGGCGTCGAGGGACGCGCGGCCGGCTGCGCCGGCGCCGGATGCGGCGCGATGGGCGCGATGCGTGCGGGCGCCGAGGGCGCGGGCTGCGGCGGCGGCGGCGGCGCGACACGAACCTGCGGTTGCGGCGCGGCGTGGACCGGCCCCATGTCGCGAGCCCGAGGTTGCTGCACCTGGGGACGCGCGAGCGGCTGTTGCACCTGGGGACGCGCGAGCGGCTGTTGCACCTGTGGGTGCGCGAGCGGTTGCTGCACCTGCGGGCGCGCGAGAGGCTGTTGCACCTGCGGGCGCGCGCGAGGCTGCGGCGCCAGGCTTCCGCCGGAGCGGCCGAGCGGCGGCTGTGCGCTCGGCGCGAGCGGGTTCGCGCCCGGCTGCACGATGCGCGCGGGCGGCGAAGGCGGCGTGACGCGATCGCGGGCGCGGTCGGGCCGCGCGATCGGGCTTGCGCCCGTCGGCGATTGCGTGCGGCCCCTCTGCCCGTTGCGCGCATTGCGCGGCGGGCGCGGTGCGATGGCGCCGCCGAACTCCTGGCGCGCGACGGGATTGCGGTATTCCACGCCGCGGCGATGGTGCGGATCGTGCCGCCAGCGATTGTCGCGATTGCCGCGATGGTCCCGGTCCCGGTCCCGGTCGCGGTCGTGGTCATGATCGTAGAACGGGCGGTGCTCGTGCAGGCGCACGTGATGGCGGCGCCAGTCGAAGTCGCCGAAGAAGAAATCGATGCCCACGGGCACGCCGATCGTCCACGCGAGGCCGTAGCCGCCCGAATAGTAGTAGCCGGGCCACGGCGACCAGGCCATCGGCGGGTACGACGGCCACCACCAGTTGCCGTAGGCCACGCCCGGATCGTAGTACGGGACGTAGACCGTATCCGGCGAGGGCGAGTCGATCGCGATGTCCGTGCCCTCGCGCGTGACGACCGCTTCATCCGTGCTCGAGAGGGTACCGGCGTTCATCGCCGCGCGGCGCAGGCGCTGCACGCTCGCCATCACGCCGTCCTGCTGCGCGAGGAACGCCTCGCCGAGGCGCTGCGTCCAGTCCAGATCCGCATCCATCTGCTGCAGCACCTGGGGGAAGGCGACGAGCGACTTCACGCTCGGGTCCCAGTCCTGCGAATCCACCGCGCCCACCGCATCCTCGCCCTGCAGGTCCGGATGCGCGCGCGACCAGCGGGCCGCCTCGACGACCTCCAGCGGATAGGTCGCCGCCATGAGGATCTGGGAGAGCAGCTCGTCGGGATAGAGCGCGATGGGCGCGAGCATCTGGTCCAGCTCCGCATCGCTGTACGCGGCCTGCGCGACGGCGTAGGGCGTGGGCGCCAGGGCCTGCTCGTAGGTGGCCTGGGCGAGCGCCGGGGGCGCGGCGACGAGCGCCGCGGCGAGCGGGATGAAAGCGCGAGCGAGGATCTTCACAGGACGGTTCTCCTTTTGTCTGCCCATGCTATCCCCATAACGCGGCCCGCCGCGGGGCGAGGGACCGCGGATTTGATTCAAATTGTGTCGCGGGGATGGTGGGTGCGACTAGGCCCGGAACGCGTCGTTCAGTTCCTTGCCGGGCGCCATCCCGGCGAAGCCGTCGAAGCGGCCGTCCTCGGCGATGCGTCGTGCGGCGCGCAGGAACCCGCCCCACGCCGCGCGCGCGAGCGCCCCGCCCACGCTGATGCGGCGCACGCCGAGCGACTCCGCTTCCTGCACGGTGAGCTCGCTATCCCAGCCGATGAGCAGGTTCACGGGCTTGGGGGCCACCGCCTTCACGACCGCCGCGATCTGCTCGCGCGTGCGGATGCCGGGCGCATAGAGGCAGTCGGCGCCGGCGTCGGAGTAAGCCTGCAGGCGCGCGATCGTGTCCTCGAGATCGGGACGGCCGAGGAAGAAATTCTCCGCGCGGCCGATGAGGACCACGCCGCTGCGGCTCGCGTCGATCGCGGCGCGCGCGGCGCGCAGGCGCGCGACGGCGTCGTCGACGCGGCGGACCGGATCGCCCGCGTTCCCGGAGGAATCCTCGATCGAGATGCCCGCCACGCCCGTGTCGATCGCCATGCGCACGCTCTGCGCGACCCCCTCGGGATCGGCCGCGTAGCCGCTCTCGAAATCGGCGTTCACGGGAAGGTCCGTCGCCGCCACGATGACGCGCAGGTGCTCGAGCACCATCTCGCGCGTGACGACTTCGCCGTCGGGCAGCCCCTGCGACCACGCGTATCCCGCGCTGGTCGTGGCGAGCGCCTTGAAGCCCATGCGCGCGAGCAGCTTCGCGCTGCCCGCATCCCAGGGATTGGGCAGCACGAAGCAGCCGCGCTCGTGGAGGGCGCGGAAGCGCGCGCGACGATCGACCGCTACTGGCACGCCTCGCACTCGGGGTTGTCGATGGAGCAGAACTTCGCTCCCTCGGCCGCCCCGTCGCCGGCCGCGCCCATCGCGGCCATGCCTCCCGAAGCCGGCACCGCGTTCAACTCGCCGCCCTTGCCGGTGGACTTCTCGGCGGAGGTGGCCGCGAGCGTGCGCAGGTAGTACGTGGTCTTGAGGCCGCGCACCCACGCGAGCTTGTAGCACTCGTCGAGCTTCTTCCCGGAAGCGCCCGCCATGTAGATGTTGAGCGACTGCGCCTGGTCGATCCACTTCTGCCGGCGCGCGGCCGCCTCCACCAGCCACTTCGGCTCCACCTCGAAGGCGGTCGCGTACAGGCTCCTCAGCTCCTGCGGGATGCGGTCCACCTTGCCGATGGAGCCGTCGAAGTGCTTGAGGTCGTTCACCATCACCGCATCCCAGAGGCCCATCTTCTTGAGCTCCCTCACCATGAACTCGTTCGTCACGGTGAACTCGCCCGAGAGGTTGGACTTCACGAAGAGGTTCTGGTAGTTCGGCTCGATGGAGGCCGAGACGCCGACGATGTTGGAGATCGTCGCGGTGGGCGCGATCGCCACGCAGTTGGAATTGCGCATGCCGTGCTGCTGGATGCGGCTGCGCAGCGCCCCCCAATCCATCGTCTCGGAGAGGTCCGCATCCACGTAGCCGCCGCGCTCCTGCGCGAGGAGCTTCAGCGAATCCTGCGGCAGGATGCCGCGGTCCCACAGCGACCCGGCGTAGCTCGAGTAGCGGCCGCGCTCCTGGGCGAGCTCGTTGGAGGCCCAGTACGCGTAGTAGCACACCGCTTCCATCGACTTGTCCGCGAAATCGACCGCGGCCTCGCTCGCGTACGGGATGCGCAGCTCCTGCAGGCAATCCTGGAAGCCCATGATCCCGAGGCCCACCGGGCGATGGCGCATGTTCGAATCGCGCGCCTTCTTCACCGCGTAGTAGTTGATGTCGATGACGTTGTCGAGCATCCGCATCGCGGTGGAGATCGTCTTCTTCAGCTTGTCGTGGTCCAGGCGCCCGTTCCTGATGTGCGCGAGGAGGTTCACGGAGCCGAGGTTGCAGACGGCGATCTCGTGAGCATTCGTGTTGAGCGTGATCTCGGTGTTCTTCGTGATGAAGCCGTTCACCGTCCAGGCGTGCGTCTCGGAATCCACGGTGAGGCAGTAGGCGTCCTCGTTGGGAAGCTCCGTGAGACCGGTGAACGTGGCGTGCAGCTTCTGCTGGTAGCCCTCCTTCTTCAGGTTCTCGAGGTAGCGCTGCGCCGCGTCCGACTTGCGGGTGGCGCCGAGCTGCGTCACCTCCTCGGCGATGCGGCAGCCCTGGATGGAGGTGATGAGGAGGCGATAGAGCGGTTGGCTCCAGTACTCCTTCTTGCCGCCCTTGCCGTCGGGCATGGCGTGCGCCTCGTGGCCGCGCATCACGTTGATCGAGCTCTTCACGCCGAAGTTCGCCCAGAGGACCTGCAGCTCCTCGATGAACTTGCGGTCCACGCAGGCAAGCGCGAGCGTCGTCACCTCGCCGCTGGCGACGATGTTGCCGTCGGCCTGGTAGAGGCCGCGCAGGTAGGCGGCGACGGTCTCGCGGTCGCCTTCCCAGACGAGGCGCGGCACCCGCAACTTCGATTCCTTCGTGAACCCGTGCTCCTCGAAGAGCCGGCGCAGCGGCGCCGAGGAGAGCCGCGCCTTGCCGGCCTTCCAGTCGACCGCGAATTCCGGCGTGTTGGTGGACCTGGTCTTGAGGACGGTATTGCCCTCGAGGAGGAAGTGCACCGTCTCCTGCGTCTCGGCGAGCAGGTCGTAGTCGTTCTCCCAGATGTCCACGTGCACGTTGCCGGGGCCGAACGTGCCGTCGCCGGCGACGAGGCCCATGAGATACGAAAGCTCGGGCATGTGATCCGGGCCCCACAGTCCCTCGAGTTGCTGTATGAGGAGCTTGTCGCCCTGCACGAGGTGCTGCGCCTGCACCCAGCCGCGATCCTTCACCCACACCTTGTGATCGGGCGTGACCTTGTGCGTGTAGCCCTCTTCCGTCTCGATGCGCACCATGGGCGCGTTCGGGCGCGGGAGCAGCATCTCCGAGGCGTCGTACACGCCGTCGAGGCCGACGACTTTGTTCTTGCCGCCAAGCTGGTAGAGCTCGCCGATCGTGAGCATTCCCCGGTCGGTGACCACGCGCTGGTCGGCCGAAATGCAGCAGAGGTTGGAGCTGTGCACCACGCCCACGTGCTGCTGCGGCGAGCGGATGTTGCACGCGTCCTTGAACGTGATCCACGGATGCCCCGTCTCGAAGAGCATCGTGAGCATCTTGCGCCACAGCGAATGCGCCGGGATCTTCTTGAAGAGCTTCAACTCGCCGCGCGCGGCCCGGCGCTCGTACTCGGTGTACGCGTCCTCGAAGGCCTTGCCGAACTTGTCGTGCAGGTCCGGGCAATCCGAGGGCGAGAAGAGCGTCCACTCCGCGCCTTCCATCACCCGCTTCATGAAGAGGTCCGGGATCCAGTTGGCGGTGTTCATGTCGTGCGTGCGCCGCCGGTCGTCGCCGGTGTTCTTGCGCAGCTCGAGGAACTCCTCGATGTCGAGGTGCCAGGTCTCGAGGTAGCAGCACACCGCCCCCTTGCGCTTGCCGCCTTGATTCACGGCCACGGCGGTGTCGTTGACGACCTTCAGGAACGGAACCACACCCTGCGATTTTCCATTGGTCCCCTTGATGTACGAGCCCAACGCACGCACCGGCGTCCAGTCATTGCCGAGGCCGCCCGCGAATTTAGAGAGGAGCGCGTTTTCCTTGATGGCTTCATAGATCCCGTCCAGGTCGTCGGCTACGGTGGTGAGATAGCACGAGGACAGCTGCGAGCGCAGCGTCCCCGAGTTGAAGAGCGTCGGCGTCGACGACATGAAATCGAACGTCGACAGCACGTTGTAGAACTCGATCGCGCGCGCCTCGCGATCCAGCTCGTTGATCGAAAGCCCCATCGCCACGCGCATGAAGAAGGCCTGGGGAAGCTCGATGCGCCGCTCGTGGATGTGCAGGAAGTAGCGGTCGTAGAGCGTCTGCAGCCCGAGATAGTTGAACTGCAGGTCGCGCTCGGGCTTGAGCGCCGCGCCCAGGCGCTTCAGGTCGAAGGAGGCGAGCTTCTCGTCGAGGAGCTGCGCGCGCACGCCCTGGGTCACGAACGTGGGGAAGTACTC
>DASUXK010000134.1:0-2495 GCA_036377935.1 Usitatibacter sp. | reverse complement strand
GGGGAACACCGGGATCGGGCTCGCGATGGCGGCGGCGGTGAAGGGATATCGCCTGATCATCGTCATGCCGGAGTCCATGTCGGTGGAGCGGCGCCGCGACATCGCCGCCTACGGTGCCGAGCTCGTGCTCACGCCGAAGGAGGCGGGGACGAAGGGCGCCATCGCGAAGGCGGAGGAGATCGTCGCCAGCACGCCGAAGGCGTGGATGCCGCAGCAGTTCCAGAATCCCGCCAATCCGGAGATCCACCGCCGCACGACGGCGCAGGAGATCCTGCGCGACTTCCCCGAGGGGCTCGACGTGCTGATCACCGGCGTCGGCACGGGCGGGCACATCACCGGCGTGAGCGAGACGCTGAAGAAGGCGTGGAAGAACTTCCGGACCTTCGCCACCGAGCCGGCCAAGTCGCCGGTGCTGAGCGGCGGCGAGCACACCCCGCACAAGATCCAGGGGATCGGTGCCGGGTTCGTGCCGGAGAACTTCCACGGCGACGTGGTGGACGGCTTCATCCAGGTGACTGAGGAGGAGGCCTACACCTTCGCCAAGCGCGCCGCACGCGAGGAGGGCATCTTCGTCGGCCCGTCATCGGGAGCGACGCTCGCCGCCGTGGCGAAGAAGCTCCCCGACCTCCCCGCGAAGGTCCGCGTGCTCGCGTTCTGCTACGATACGGGAGAGCGGTATCTCTCGGTTGAGGGACTCTTTGACTGAGAAGACCGTTGAGACGAACTACCGGTGAGACGTGAATCGTGAGACGTGAGACGTGACTGCGGTCCGCCGTCTCGATTCACGGTTCACGATTCACGCTTCACCAGGTTTCTTCCTGGGGGCTATATGCAACAACGAGAACTGCGCTCGCTCAGTGTTTCCGCCCTCGGCCTTGGCTGCATGGGCATGTCCGAGTTCTATGCCGGCCGGGACGATACGGAATCGCTCAGCACCATCCACCGCGCGCTCGAGCTGGGGATCACCTTTCTCGACACCGCCGACATGTACGGCCCCTTCACCAACGAGCGGCTCGTCGGGCGGGCGATCAAGGGGAAGCGTGACCAGGTGGTGCTGGCCACGAAGTTCGGCAACGTGCGAAGCGAGGAGGGCGCCTTCCTCGGTATCGAGGGATCGCCGGAGTACGTGCGCAAGGCCTGCGACGCGTCGCTCCAGCGGCTCGGTGTGGACCACATCGACCTCTACTACCAGCACCGCGTGGACACGAAGGTGCCGATCGAGGACACGGTGGGCGCGATGGCCGAGCTGGTGACGCAGGGGAAGGTGCGCTTCCTCGGACTGAGCGAAGCGGCGCCGGCGACGATCCGCCGCGCCAACGCGGTGCACCCGATCACGGCGCTGCAGAGCGAGTACTCGCTGTGGAGCCGCGACGTGGAGGACGAGATCCTGCCGACCTGCCGCGAGCTCGGCATCGGCTTCGTCGCCTACAGCCCGCTCGGCCGCGGCTTCCTCACCGGCCGCTTCCGCACCTTCGAGGAGCTGCCGGCCGACGACTACCGCCGCAACCAGCCGCGCTTCCAGGGCGCCAACTTCCAGAAGAACCTCGACCTCGTGTCGCACATCGAGCAGCTGGCGAAGCGGAAACAGTGCACGCCGTCACAGCTCGCCCTCGCCTGGCTCCTCGCGCAGGGTCAGGACGTGGTGCCGATCCCGGGGACGAAGCGCGTGAAGTACCTGGAGGAGAACGTCGGCGCGCTCGACGTGCAGCTCACCCCGGACGACCTGCGCCGCATCGACGAGATCGCGCCGGTGGGGGTGGCGGCGGGGACGAGGTACCCGGAACGGGGGATGGAGACGGTCAATCGCTGAGGACAACTACGCGTACCACGTACTTCGTACTGCGTACCGCGATTGGCCGACTGCTCCCAGGAATGTGCCGACGCATCTTCTCGGCGCATCGGCCAGCAGTACCGCGATCGCTACGGGACATTCCTGTGGCCGGTATGCCAATCGCCGTACGCCGTACGTGGTACGCAGTACGCGCCGTTGCAGTTAAAGCGCCTTCCTGATCGCCTTCTCCAGATCCTGATCCCCGCCGACTCCCGTGTACACCACCCGCCCGGCACGATCGAGCACCACCACGTACGACGTCGCCGGCACGTCCCACGCGCCCGTCGCATTGCCCTGGGTGTCGTAGAGCTGCACGCCCGGCACGCCGTACTTCGCCACGTGGAGCTGCACGCGCTTCGCGCTCTGGTTCACGCTCACCGACACGCCGACGAACTTCACGCGGTTGCCGTACGCGGCGTGCACGCGCTTGAGCGTGGGAAGCAGGTGCTCGCAGTTCTCGCACCAGGTGGCCCAGAACTCGATCAGCGCCGGCCCCTTCGCCACGTCGGCGAGGTTCACCGGCTTGCCGTCGAGCGTGCTCACCACCGCGCTCGGCGCCGTGCTGCCGAGCGGGAGGCCGGCGTCCTGCGCACGGAGGGCGCGCGGCGCGGCGAGGGCGAGCGCCGCGGTGGCCACGGCGAGGGCGAATCGGGTGCGAAGGATC
>DASUXK010000133.1:0-6917 GCA_036377935.1 Usitatibacter sp. | reverse complement strand
GCCGAGCGCCCAGGAGGCGAAGAACCTCGCGCTGCTGCTGCGCGCCGGCGCGCTCGCCGCGCCCATGGAGATCATCGAGGAGCGCACGGTGGGCCCGAGCCTCGGCGCCGAGAACATCCAGAAGGGCTACGACGCGGTCCTCTACGGCTTCGTCGCGATCGCGGTCTTCATGGTGATCTACTACGCGCTGTTCGGCCTCATCTCCGTGATCGCGCTCGCGTGCAACCTGCTCTTCCTGATCGCGATCCTGTCGATGCTTCAGGCGACGCTCACGCTACCCGGCATGGCGGCCGTGGCGCTCACGCTCGGCATGGCGATCGACGCCAACGTCCTCATCAACGAGCGCGTGCGCGAGGAGATCCGCGCCGGCATGTCCCCGCAGATGGCGATCCAGGCGGGCTACGAGCGCGCCTTCGGCACCATCCTCGACTCCAACGTGACGACCCTCATCGCCGGCCTCGCGCTCCTCGCGTTCGGCTCCGGCCCCGTGCGCGGCTTCGCCGTCGTGCACTGCCTGGGCATCCTCACCTCGATCTTCAGCGCGGTGGTGGTCTCCCGCGGCATCGTGAACCTCATCTACGGCGGGCGGAAGAAGGTCGCCAAGCTCTCGATCGGCGACACGAGCTGGCACCGCACCACCACGACGAAGGCAGCCTGACCATGGAATTCTTCCGCTTCCGGCGCAGCATCCCCTTCATGCGCCACGCGTTGGTCTTCAACGTGATCTCGGCGATCGTCTTCGTGCTCGCGGTGTTCTTCCTCGCGACCAAGGGCCTGCACTTCTCCATCGAGTTCACCGGCGGCACGGTGATGGAGGTGAGCTACCCGCAGGCCGCGGACACGGCCCGCATCCGGCATGCGCTCGAGAAGCAGGGCATCAAGGGCGCCGAGGTGCAGAACTTCGGCAGCTCGCGCGACGTGCTGATCCGCCTGGGGCTGAAGGCCGCCCCCGACGAGAAGACCCAGAACGTCGAGATGCAGAAGCAGGCGAACGCGGTGATGTCGGCCCTCAAGGCCGACGATGCGGGGGCGGAGCTCAAGCGCCGCGACTACGTGGGCGGGCAGGTGGGCAAGGAGCTCGCCACCGACGGCGGCCTGGCACTCCTCTTCGTCTGCATCGGCGTGGTGATCTACCTCGCCTTCCGCTTCGAGTGGCGCTTCGCGGTGGCGACGATCATCGCGAACCTCCACGACGTGGTGATCATCCTCGGCTTCTTCTCGTTCTTCCAGTGGGAGTTCTCGCTTCCCGTGCTCGCGGCGGTGCTCGCCGTGTTCGGCTACTCGGTGAACGAGTCGGTGGTGGTCTTCGACCGCGTGCGGGAGAACTTCCGCAAGCTGCGCAAGGCGACCGTGCCGCAGATCATGGACGCCTCCATCACCGGCACGATCTCGCGCACGATCATCACGCACGGGTCGACGCAGATGATGGTGCTCTCGATCTTCTTCTTCGGCGGCCCGAGCCTGCACTACTTCGCGCTCGCCCTCACCGTCGGCATCCTCTTCGGGATCTACTCGTCGGTGCTGGTCGCCTGCCCGCTCGCGATGTACCTCGGCGCCTCGCGCGAGGATTTCGTGAAGCCGGAGAAGAAGGCGGTCGGGACGCAGATGCCCTGAGGAGGGCCGCCTGGACCTCCTCGACATCGTCCTGCACCTCGATACGCACCTGC
The DNA here is from genome assembly GCA_036377935.1 of Usitatibacter sp. Lineage (GTDB taxonomy): Bacteria > Pseudomonadota > Gammaproteobacteria > Burkholderiales > Usitatibacteraceae > Usitatibacter. The sequence continues at coordinate 5,250 of DASUXK010000133.1, read as the reverse complement.
TGAAGCTGGTCGCGCAGTACGGGGTGTGGGTCTACGCGATCCTCTTCGCGATCATCTTCTCGGAGACGGGCTTCGTGGTGACGCCGTTCCTGCCCGGCGATTCGCTGCTTTTCGTGGCGGGGGCGATCGCCGCGGGCGGCGCGCTCGACGTCCATGCGCTCGCGCTGCTTCTCACCGTCGCGGCGATCGCGGGCAATACCACGAACTACGCGATCGGCCGCTGGATGGGCGCGCGCTTCTTCAAGGACGACCACTCGCGCTGGTTGAACCCGAAGCACCTGCGCTCGGCGCACGAGTTCTACGAGCGCCACGGCGGCAAGGCCGTGGTGATCTCGCGGTTCCTCCCGATCGTGCGCACCTACATCCCGTTCGTCGCCGGCATGGCGCGCATGCACGTGCCGCGCTTCGAGGCGTTCAACGCCGCGGGCGCCGCCGCGTGGGTCTGCTCAATCACGTACGCCGGCTATTTCTTCGGCAACATCCCGTGGATCCGCGGCAACCTCACCGCGCTGATCCTCGGCATCATCGCGGTGAGCCTCGCGCCGCTCGCCATCGCCTTCGTCCGCTCGCGCCTCGCCGCCCGCCGCACCGCTTGACGCCCGGGCGCCCCACGGCCTAGATTCCGCGCGTGCCCGGCGAATCCCACTTCTACGACATCGCCCGCGTGATCCAGCTCGCGATCGCGCCGGTGTTCCTGCTCACCGCCATCGCGACCATCATCAACGTGCTGATCGCGCGGCTCGCGCGCGCCGTGGACCGGCGCCGCGTCCTCGAGGAGCACCTCCCGGAGTACGCGGACGACCGGCGCATCCAGGCCGATCGCGAGCTGGGGCTCCTCAACCGGCGCATCACCCTGGTGATCTGGGCGGCGGCGCTCGCCGTGCTCGCGGCGCTCCTCGTGTGCCTGCTGATCGGCGCCGCGTTCGTGGGCGCCTTCATCGCGACCGACCTCTCGCGCCCCGTGGCGGCGCTCTTCACCGCGGCCGTCATCGCGCTCACGGTGTGCCTGCTCGTGTTCCTGCGCGAGATCTCCATCGCCGCGGTGAGCGCGCGGCAGACGGTGAGCCCTCAGTCCCTCGCGCGCAGGTAGGCCACCGCCGCGGCGAAGTACGCGAGCGAGAGCGCGATCTCGGCGATGGCGAGCCGCGCCGAAAGCCCCGGATCGGACATCGCCCGCACCACGCCCTCGGCGAAGTAGAGCCACACGAGCAGCGTCGACCACTGGAACGTGTAGCGCTTGCCGCGCAGCACGCCGAAGACGGGAACGAGGAGCGGCGCGGCCTTGAGCACCAGCCACGAGCCGCCCGGCCTCACCGGCGCGAGGAAGAGCTCCCAGGCGACGCACAGGAAGAGCAGCGCGACGAGGCTCGCCACGGCCGCGAGCCAGGCGATGCGCCGCGCGCTCAAGCGTGCAGCTTCCGCGCCACCGTCGCGAGCCGCTTGCCGAGCGCGAAGGCGAGCCGCTGCTCCTCGTCGGTGACCGGGCGATCGTTCGCGATGCCGGCGACGTGGGTCGCGCCGTAGGGCGTGCCGCCGGAGCGCGTCGCGTTGAGGTCCGGCTCGGTGTAGGGCAGCCCCACGATCAGCATGCCGTGGTGGAGCAGGGGCAGCATCATCGAGAGCAGCGTCGCTTCCTGCCCGCCGTGCATCGAGGCGGTCGAGGAGAAGACGGCGGCGGGCTTGCCCGCGAGCGTCCCCTGTCCCCATTCGGCACCCAGCCCGTCGAGGAAGTACTTGAGGGGCGCGGCCATGTTGCCGAAGCGCGTGGGCGAGCCCAGCGCGAGCGCCACGCATTCGGCGAGGTCCCGGCGCTCGACGTAGGGCGGGCCTTCGGGGGGAATGGCGGGCGCGGGCTTCTCGACCACCGGCGCCACGCGCGGCACGGTGCGCACGCGCGCGGACATGCCGTCGACCGTCTCGATGCCGCGCGCGACGGACTGCGCGAGCGTGCGCACCGAGCCGGTGGCGCTGTAGTAGAGGACGAGGACGTCGGGCATGGGGCGGGTTATGATAGCGCGGCCCCGATGCGCAGCCCATTCGACATCGCCCTCGATACGCTCGGCTTCGCGCGGTTCGTGCTGCGCCGATGGTCCGAGGACCGTTGCCCGCAGATCGCGGGGAACCTCACCTACACGACGCTGCTCGCCATCGTGCCCGGCTTCACGGTCGCGATCGCCATCCTCTCGTCCACGCCGTACTTCGCCGCGCTCATCGCGCAGGTGAAGGCGTTCCTGGTCATGAACCTCGCGCCCGGTGTGGGCACGAAGCTCGTCGCCACGTACATGGAGGATTTCGCCGCCAACGCGCAAAGCCTCACCTGGGCGGGCGTGGGGCTCGTGCTGGTGGTCTCGGTGATGATGATGCTCATCATCGACCGCTCGCTCAACACGATCTGGCGCGTGCGCCGGCGCCGGCCGTACTGGCTGCTCGTGCCCGGGTACATGGCGCTGCTCCTCGCCGGGCCGCTCCTCGTCGGCATCGGCATGGCCGCGACGACGTTCGTCGTCTCGCTCTCGGCGGGGCTCGGGCCGTTCGACGTCGAGCCCGTGCTCTTCCGCTCGATCTCGCTCTCGGCCGCCGTGCTCGCGTTCTTCCTCGTCTACAAGATCGTGCCGCATCGCCACGTGCCATGGCGCCATGCCGTCGTGGGCAGCCTCGTCGCGGCGATCCTCTTCGAATCGGCGAAGGAGCTCTTCGCGGTCTACGTGCGGCACGCGACGACGTACAGCCTCGTCTACGGCGCCTTCGCCGCGGTGCCGCTCTTCCTCCTGTGGGTGGAGCTCTCGTGGATGGTGGTGCTCTTCGGCGCGGAGCTCACGGCGTGCGCGGGCTACTGGCATGCTCGGCTGTGGGCGCGCGCGGACCGTCCCGCGACGCGGTTCCACGAAGCGCTCGCCGTGGCGCGCGCGCTGGTGGCGGCGGGCCCGGCGGGGCTCGGGTTCCATGCGCTGCGCCGGGAAGCCGTGCTGCCGGCCCACGAGCTGGAGGACCTGCTCGCGCGCCTTTGCGAGTCGGGCCTGGTGCGGGGCGAACGCCGCTCGGGCTACGCGCTCGCCGGCGATCCCGACGAGGCGACCGTGGGCGCGCTCTACGAGGCGGCCGTGGCGCCGCTGGGCGGCATGCGGCCCGAGGAGTGGGCCGAGATCTCCGGGGATTTCGCGCAGGCCGCGGAACGGCTGCGCGAGGGGCTGCGAAGGCCGCTCGCCTCGCTTTCGCCGAGGGGCGAGGCGAGGAGCCGCGCAATGCCCGGCGACGCGCGGCAGCCGAAGCCATGAAGCCCGCCCGTCATCCGACCGCACTGCGCGTGGCGCAACTCCTTCGCGACGCGGGGCTCGCCGGCGAAATCGTGGAGTTCGAGCAGCCGACGCGCACCAGCGCCGAAGCCGCGGCCGCCATCGGCTGCACGGTGGCGGAGATCGCGAAGTCGATCGTGTTCCGCGGCGCGGCGAGCGGCGAGGCCGTGATCGTCGTCGCGAGCGGCGCGAATCGCGTGAGCGAGGCGAAGGTGGCCGCGCGGGTGGGCGAGGCGCTGGCGCGCGCCGACGCGGATTTCGTGCGCGAGGCGACCGGCTACGCCATCGGCGGCGTCGCGCCCCTCGGCCACGCGAAGCCGGTGAAGCTCCTGCTCGACGAGGACCTGCGCCGCTTCGGAAAGGTGTGGGCCGCGGGCGGCACGCCGTTCTCCGTCTTTCCGCTCACGCCCGAGGAGCTTCGGACGATCACCGGCGCGGAATGGACGGACGTGAAGGCCTGAACGGTTCGCGCTCGAGCCTAACGTAGTCGCGGGCCAGCGCGAATCGTAGTCGACGAGGTGGACCACCGCGCGTGGCCGGCTACAGCGCCCAGCGCGCCTTCCACGCGTTCATCACCCGCCGCGGATAGCCGGGCTGGCCCAGCGTGCCGTTGTAGCGGCCGAGCGCGTTCACGAGGTTGCCGTGCTCGCGGTCGATGTAGTGGCGCAGGATCGTGCAGCCGTAGCGAAGGTTGGTGCGCTCGGCGAAAAGGTCCTGCCCCGGCACGCCGATGAGCTTCACCCAGAACGGCATCACCTGCATGAGGCCGCGGGCGCCCGCGCGCGAGACGGCGTACTTGCGGAAGTGGCTCTCCACGTCGATCACGGCGAGCACGAGCTGCGGATCGAGGCCCGCGCGCATCGCCTCGTAGCGCACCAGCGCGAGGAAGCGGCGCGCGGATTCCTCGTCGGGAAAGCGGCCCGCGATGCGCGGCGTCATCGCGCGCACCCAGGCGCGCATGTCCATGTCGCGCATGTCCACCGTGGCGCCGTCGGCCACCGCGTGGGCGAGCGAGGCGCGCACCGAGGCCGAAAGCACCTCGTACTGCTGCGCGCCCGCGCGCGCAGGAAGCGGCGCGGCGAGCGCGATCGCGGCGGCGAGCGCCGCGAGGCTACGCCGGCTCGTGCACCTTCCCATCGCGCACCCGCGAGCGCACATACTCCGCCGCCTCGGCGAGCGGCACCTTGGTGGGCGCGGTATCGCGGCGCTGCTGGTACTCGACCACGCCTTCCTTGAGCCCGCGATCGCCCACCACGAGACGGTGGGGAATGCCGATGAGCTCCTGGTCGGCGAGGAGCACGCCGGGTCGCTCGTCGCGATCGTCGAGGAGCACGTCGAGGCCCGCGGCCTGCAGCTCCGCGTAGAGCCGGTCGGCCGCCTGCTTCACCGCCTCGCTCTTGCGGTAGCCCATGGGGATTACTGCCGCGACGAAGGGCGCCATCGGATCCGGCCAGATGATGCCGCGCTCGTCGTGGTTCTGCTCGATCGCGGCGGCGACGACGCGCGTCACGCCGATCCCGTAGCAGCCCATCTCCATGGGTCGCGACGCGCCCTTGTCGTCGATGTAGGTGACGCCCATCTTCTCGGTGTACGCGGTGCGCAGCTGGAACACGTGACCCACCTCGATGCCGCGCGCGATCTCGAGCGTGCCCTTGTGGTCGGGCGAGGGATCGCCCGCGACGACGTTGCGGATATCGGCGACGACATCGGGCTCGGGCAGGTCCCGTCCCCAGTTCACGCCGGTGAAGTGGAAGCCTTCCTCGTTCGCCCCGGTGCAGAAGTCGCTCATCGCGGCGACGGTGCGATCGGCGATGACGCGCAGGCCGGGATGGCCCACCGGCCCGAGCGATCCGGGCGGCGCCTCGAGCTGCGCGGCGATCTCCGCGTTGGTCGCGAAGCGGAACGGATTCAGTCCCTTCACCTTCGACGCCTTCACCTCGTTCAGCATGTGGTCGCC
>DASUXK010000132.1:0-3065 GCA_036377935.1 Usitatibacter sp. | reverse complement strand
CTGCAGCGGCACGATCAGGCGCCGCTCGTCCCAGATCTTCACGACGACATACGCGCCGGTGATCTCCTCCACGCGCCCCCACTCGCCCTCGACGATCAGCACGTCGTCGATGCGGATCGGCTGCGTGAAGGCGATCTGCAGGCCGGCGATGACGTTGCCGAGCACCGGGCGCGCCGCGAAGCCCGCGACGAGGCCCGCCATGCCCGCGGAAGCAAGCAGGGTCGCGCCGAACTGCCGCACGCCCGGAAACGTGATGAGCGCGGCCGACACGCCGACGACGAACGCGAACGTCTTGAGCGTGCGCCCGAGCACGCGCGCCTGCGTGCGGATGCGCCGCGCGTGGAGGTTGTCCGCGACGTCGCTCGGATGCAGCACCGCGATGATCTCCACCAGCGCATCGATGGCGCGCAGGACGAGCCACGTGACGGCGGCGATGAAGAGCAGGCCCACGGCATGTCGCAGCCCGACCACGTGCGGCAGCGTCTCCTCCGCCTGCAGCACGAGCTCGAGCGCGGCGAAGATGAGGACCCAGCGCGCGGGCTCGCGCGTGCACCGCACGATGACCGTGCCGATCTCGTGGTACCGAAGCACCCGCGCGAGGATCGCCGCGCCGATGCCGTGCACGATGAGCGCCGCCGCGATCGCAGCGAGCGCCGCGAGGGCGAGGTCGAGCCAGGGATTGCCGGTGAACTGAAATGAAGATGTGGAGCTCAAGCGTTCGACCTTACCAAATGCCGCCCGCTCGGCGCAACCCTTTGCGCTGCGCTGTAGTCACTCTCGAAATGAAGCCGCGCGCGGGCGGGAGTAGAGTAATCGGGACAGGAGGAAGAACGCCCATGGACATCGCGACACCCGACATCCGCCGCTTCGACAACCACATCGCCGGAGAGCGCGTGCCGCCCGCCGAAGGCAAGCGCTTCGTGTCGACCAATCCCACGACAGGCAAACCGTGGGGAGAATTCGCGGAATCGGGCCGCGCGGACGTGGATCGCGCCGTGCGCGCCGCGCAGGCCGCGTTCGAAGGCCCATGGGCGAAGCTCTCGCCCACGCGGCGCGGCCGCCTCATGATGGCCTGGGGCGATCGCATCGCCGAGCACGCCGAGGAGATCGCCGCGATCGAGACGCAGCAGAACGGCAAGCTCGTCGCCGAGATGCGCGCGCAGGCGAAGGCGGTGAAGGATTTCCTCTACTACTTCGGCGGCCTCGCGGACAAGGTCGAGGGGCGCGTGATCCCGCTCGAGCGCGCGAGCGTGCTCAACTACACGCTGCGCGAGCCGCTGGGCGTCGTGGGCGTCATCGTGCCGTGGAACTCGCCCACGTTCCTCACCATCATGAACGTCGCGCCGGCGCTGGCCGCGGGCAACACCATCATCATCAAGCCCTCGGAGGTGACGTCCGCCTCCGCGTTCGAGCTCGCGCGCCTCGCCGAGGAAGCCGGCATTCCCGCGGGTGCGATCAACGTGGTCACCGGCGGGCGCGAGGCCGGCGAGGCGCTCGTCGATCACCCCGGCGTCGCCAGGATCTCGTTCACGGGCAGCGAGGGCGGCGGCAAGGCGATCGCGGCGCGGTGCGGCGCGCGGCTCGCCGGCTGCACGCTCGAGCTCGGCGGCAAGAGCCCCAACATCGTCTTCGGCGACGCGAACCTCGACCAGGCCGAGGCGGGCGTGCTCGCCGGCATCTTCGCCGCGGCGGGCCAGACCTGCGTCGCCGGCTCGCGCGCGTACATCCACGAGAGCGTGTACGACGAGATGCGCGAGCGGCTCGTGCGGCGCGCGCGCGCGATCCGGCTCGGCGATCCGCTGCGCGCCGAGACGCAGATGGGTCCGGTCGCGACCCGTGCGCAGCTCGAGAAGGATCGCTCGATGGTGGAGCGCGCGGTAGGCGAGGGCGCCGAGGTGCTCACGGGTGCCCGGCGCGCCAAGGTCGCGGGCTTCGAGGACGGCCTCTTCTACGAGCCGACGATCCTCGCCAACGCGGCGCCCACGAACCACATCATGAACGAGGAAGTGTTCGGGCCGGTGCTCTCGTTGGCGCGCTTCCGTGACGAGGACGAGGTCGTGCGCCTCGCCAACGCCACGCGCTTCGGGCTCGCCGCGGGATTCTGGACGCACGACCTGCGCCGCGCCCATCGCCTCGCCAAGCGCTTGCAGGCGGGAACGGTCTGGATCAACACCTACCGCGCGCTCACCTTCAACTCGCCCTTCGGCGGCTACAAGTCGAGCGGCTTGGGGCGCGCGAACGGCATGGAGGCGATCGACCAGTACCTGCAGACGAAGAGCGTGTGGGTCGAGACGGGCGACGAGGTGCAGGACCCGTTCGTGCTGCGGACCTGAGCCCATGGACGTGGTGCTGCGCGGCGTCGCGGGGCTGCCCGAGCTGGAGGGCTTCCTCGAGGTGCCCGCGGCCGCCCGCGGCATCGTCCTCTTCGCGCACGGCAGCGGCTCGAGCCGCATGAGCCCGCGCAACAACTACGTCGCGAAGGTGCTTCGCGACGCGGGACTCGGCACGCTGCTGGTGGACCTGCTCACCCCGGACGAGGACACCGAGTACGCGCGGCGTTTCGACATCGCGCTGCTGACGGAAAGGCTCGGCGGCGCGCTCGAATGGCTGGGTCGCCAGGTGTCGACGCGCGACCTGCCCGTCGGCCTCTTCGGCGCGAGCACGGGCGCGGCCGCCGCGCTGCAACTCGCGGCGATCGAGCCGGAAAGGATCTCGGCCGTCGTCTCGCGCGGCGGACGCCCTGATCTCGCGGGGGAAGCGGCGCTCGCGACGGTTCGCGCGCCGACGCTCCTCGTCGTGGGCGGCGACGACGCGGGCGTGATCGAGCTGAACGAGTCGGCGTACGAGCGCTTGCGCTGCGTGAAGGAGATGACGCTCGTCCCGGGCGCCACGCACCTCTTCGAGGAGCCGGGCACCCTCGAGCAGGCCGCGCGGCTCGCCGCGGACTGGTTCGCTCGCTACCTCGGCAATGCGGGCGGGAGGAACCCGCTTCCCTGAAATGCCGCTCGATGCGAGCCTGCGAGCGAGCCGCGCGACGGGCTGCCGGCGGCTCAGCTCCGGGCGTC
>DASUXK010000131.1:0-4184 GCA_036377935.1 Usitatibacter sp. | reverse complement strand
CGTCGTTGCCGCGGTCGCAAGCGGCGAGGCCCGCGAGGGCGAGCGCCGCGCCGAGTGCGGCGGTGGCGCGAAAGATGGTTTTCATGGGTGTGCTCCGTCCTGTCGCCTCGATGGGGGCGACCCTTCCGATACGATAGGACGGGACGAAGAGCGGGGTTATCGGACGGCCCCTGCGCGCGGCGTAGGAGGGGGCCTAGGCCCGCGCAGGAGGGCGCGGGCGCGTCGATCGACGGATCAGAGGAAGAGGACGGCGGGGAAGACGGCGATGGCGAGGACGATCAGGACCCACTCGCAGTTCCAGCGCTTCAGGTGCCCGGTGTAGTGCAGGATGATCGCGGCGATCGCGAACACATAGAATGCGGCGAGAAGCATTTTTCTTTTCTCCCCCCTGTGGTGCCGCAAGCATACAGGAAAGGTTTTCCGGGGACTAGACCGCGTCTTCGCCCGTTTCCCCCGTGCGGATGCGCACCACCTGCCCCACGTCGAACACGAAGATCTTGCCGTCGCCGATCTTGCCGGTGCGTGCCGCCTTCACGATCGCGTCCATGGCCTTCTCGACGAGGTCGTCGGCGACGACCACCTCGACCTTCACCTTGGGCAGGAAATCGACCACGTATTCGGCGCCGCGGTAGAGCTCCGTGTGGCCCTTCTGGCGGCCGAAGCCCTTCACTTCCGTCACGGTGAGGCCCGAGACGCCGATCTCGGAGAGGGCCTCGCGGACCTCGTCCAGCTTGAACGGCTTCACGATCGCTTCGATCTTCTTCATGGCGCGTCGCGGGGGGCGTTGTACGGGCGAAATCCCGATGTTATCGGATAGCGCCAGTCCTTGCCAAACGCGCGCGGCGTGATGCGGATGCCGGGCGGGGCCTGGCGGCGCTTGTACTCGTTCAACTGGATGAGCCGCACGACCTGGCGCACGGCCTGCATGTCGTAGCCCAGGCCCGCGATCTGCTCCGGCGACATGTCGCGCTCCATGTAGCGCTCCACCACCGCGTCCAGCACCTCGTAGGGCGGGAGCGTGTCCTGGTCCGTCTGCCCGGGGCGCAGCTCCGCGCTGGGCGGGCGATCGATCACGCGCTGCGGGATCACCCGGCCCTTGGAGTTGCGCCAGTTGGAGAGGCGATAGACCAGCGTCTTCACGATGTCCTTGATCACCGCGAAGCCGCCGGCCATGTCGCCGTAGAGCGTGGCGTAGCCGGTCGCCATCTCGCTCTTGTTGCCGGTGGTCACCACGATCGAGCCGAACTTGTTGGAGAAGGCCATGAGCATGGTGCCGCGGATGCGCGCCTGCAGGTTCTCCTCGGTGGTGTCCTCGGGAAGGCCGGCGAAGGCCGGCCCGAGCGCGGTTCGGAACGCGTCGAACATCGGCTTGATCGCGATCTCGTGGTACTGCACGCCCTGCACGCGCGCCATTTCGCGCGCGTCCTCGATGCTCATCGACGCGGTGTAGTCGGAGGGCATCATCACCGCGCGCACGCGCCCGGCCCCGAGCGCATCGACGCAGATGGCGAGCACGAGCGCCGAATCGATGCCGCCGGAAAGCCCGAGCAGGACGCCCGGGAACCGGTTCTTGTTCACGTAGTCGCGCACGCCCGTCATGAGCGCGCGGTAGATCGTCTCCTCCTCGGTGAGGGGCGGCGCGATCGGGCCGCGCACCGCCTTGCCCTCGAAGTCGACCATGTCGACCGCCTCGCGGAACGTCTCGGCCTGGTAGCTGAGCATTCCCTCGGCGTCGAGGGCGAAGGAGGCGCCGTCGAACACCAGCTCGTCCTGGCCGCCGGTCCAGTGCACGTAGAGGACCGGGAGCTTGGTCTCCTTCACCCGCGAGCCCATGATCTGGTAGCGCTCCGCGAGCTTCGCCTTGTGGAAGGGGGACGCGTTGATGCTCAAGAGCAGCTCCGCGCCCGCGGCCTTCGCCTGCGCCGCCGGCTCGGGGAACCAGAGGTCCTCGCAGATGGTGACGCCGATCTTGCGGCCCTGCACCTCGATCACGCACGGGCGGTTGCCGGGCTCGAAATAGCGCTTCTCGTCGAAGACGTTGTAGTTGGGCAGCCGCTGCTTGAAGTACACCGCCTCGATGCGCCCGGCGCGCAGCACCGCCGCGGCGTTGTAGCGCGTGCGGCCCTCGCGATGCGGGTAGCCGACGATGGCGGCGACGTCCAGGCAGTACGGGGCGAGCTTCAGGAGTTCGGCCTGGCACTGGTCGCAGAAGTCGTCGCGCAGGAGCAGGTCCTCGGGCGGGTAGCCGGAGAGCGCGAGCTCCGGCGTGACGACGAGCGCGGCGCCGGCGGCGCGCGCGGCCTCGACCGCGCGGCGGATGCGATCGGCGTTGCCGGCGAAATCGCCCACGGTGGTGTTGATCTGGGCGACGGCGATCTTCATCGGGAAGCGGGGAAGTGCCGGCGAGCGGCTAGAATCGGGGAGGGGCAATTATAGCGACGTGGCGCACTCCCTTCGCATTCTCGAGACGCTCGACGGCGTGGACCCGCTCGCGTGGGACGCGCTGTCGGGCGGCAACCCGACGCTTTCCTTCGCGTTCCTCGACAGCCTGCACCGCAGCGGCTGCGCATCGGCCGCGAGCGGCTGGGCGCCCTGCTATCCCACGCTCTGGGACGGCGAGCGGCTCGCGGGCGCGGCGCCGCTCTACGCCAAGTCGCATTCCTTCGGCGAGTACGTGTTCGACTGGGCCTGGGCGGACGCGTACGAGCGCAACGGCATCGCGTACTACCCGAAGCTCCTGTGCGCGGTGCCCTTCACGCCGGCCACGGGCGCGCGGCTCCTCGCGGCGGACGCGCCGGCGCGCGAGGCGCTCGCGCGGGCGATGCTCGCGATGGCGCGCGACTCGCAGGTTTCTTCCCTCCACGTCCTCTTCCCCGACGAGCGCGACGCGGCCACCCTGCGCGAGCTCGGCTTCCTCGAGCGCCGAGGAGTGCAGTTCCACTGGAGCAACCCGGGCTATGCGTCGTTCGACGCGTTCCTCGCCGAGCTCTCGCACGACAAGCGCAAGAAGGTCCGCCAGGAGCGGCGCAAGGTGGCCGATGCCGGCGTGCGCCTGCGCCGAATGACGGGCCGCGAGGCGAGCGGTGCCGACTGGGATTTCTTCACCGCGTGCTACCGGCGCACCTATCGCGAGCACCGCTCGACGCCGTACCTCACCCGCGCGTTCTTCGGGATGATCGCGGAACGCATGCCCGATGCGGTCCTGCTCGTGATCGCCGAGCGCGACGGACGGCCCATCGCCGCGGCCCTCGACCTCTTCGGAGGCGGCACGCTCTACGGCCGTTACTGGGGCAGCGTCGAGCACGTGCCCGGCCTGCACTTCGAGGCCTGCTACTACCAGGCGATGGAGTTCTGCATCGAGCGCGGCATCGCGCGCTTCGAGGGCGGCGCGCAGGGCGAGCACAAGCACGCGCGCGGCTTCCTGCCCGAGGAGACCCGCTCGTTCCACTGGCTCGCCCATCCCGCCTTCGCGCGCGCCATCGACGACTTCCTCGCCCGCGAGGGCGCGGGCATCGACGCCTACGTCGACGAGCTCAACGAGCGCACTCCCTTCCGGCAATCGTAAGGCGAGGTATGCAGATGAACGCAGATGTCACGCGTTCGGCGCGCGTCATTTCCAGGCGGCCGCGAATTCCTTCCAGTGCGGCGCATCCTGCGCCGCGATGTAGTCGCGCAGCGCCTGCACCTCGCGGGCGTACGCGTCCGGCATGAGCGCGCCGCGGATCAGCTGGAAGCGCAGCCAGAGCGCGTACGTGTTCGCCACGTCGGTCTCGCAGTAGTTGCGGATCGCCTCGATCTCGCCGCGCTTGAACGCGCCGTGCACCTTCGAGCCGTCCATGCCGAGCTTGCCCGGCAGGCCGCAGAGCTGCGCGATCTCGTCGAGCGGCGCCCACGCGCGGTTCACGTAGCCCGCGAGCAGGTCCATGAGGTCCGTGTGGCGCGTATGGAAGCGGCCGAGATAGTTGTTGTACTTGAAGTCGCGGTTGTTGTCGCCGAGATCCCAGTAGCAGCAGCCCGCGATCGCATGGATGAGCGCGCGGTAATGCAGCACCGGGAGGTCGAAGCTGCCGCCGTTCCACGACACGAGCTGCGGCGTGTAGCGCTCGATACCGTCGAAGAAACGCTGAACGATTTCGCGCTCGCCCTCCTCCGCCGAGCCCAGCGACCACACGCGCACGCTGGTG
>DASUXK010000130.1:0-2028 GCA_036377935.1 Usitatibacter sp. | reverse complement strand
TGGATCGCGATGCCGGCGAGGTCGGTCGATCCGCCCTGGCCATCGGTGGCGACGCCGCCGGCCCAATCGACCGGATCGTCGCTGCTGAAGGTGAGCGTGCCGCTCGCGGCGGCCGCGAGCGCGCAATACGCGAGGAGGAGGGTGGCGAGGAATGCCGCGCGAACGGCGCCGAAGAAACTCCCCTGCGGCGTGCGTGCGCCGTCAGCCATTCCAGACAATGTGGATCTCCCTCTGAATGCTTGTTCTTCTTTGCGAGCCGCGATTGTAGTCGACGAAACGATGCCGGGATAGCGCGGAATGCGGATTTCCCCGCGAGATGCGTCAGAATCACGGCTGTCGAACCTGCGGGAAGCGCATGAAGCAAGGATCGAATCCCCCGCGCGCCGAGGTCGTGATCGTCGGCGGCGGATACACCGGCGCGGCGGCCGCGATGCAGCTCGCCAACGCGCGCGGCGACGCGCTCGCCCTCACGATCGTCGAGCCGCGGGAAGAGCTGGGCCGCGGCATCGCCTACTCGACGCGCGACCCGGACCACCGCCTCAACGGCCCGCTCGACAACCACCTGCTCGACCCCGCGCGGCCCGACGACCTGCGCGAATGGTGCATGCGCGAAGGCGTGCTCGAGGCCGACAACGAAGCGATGGCCGCGAACGGCGGGACCTACATCCGGCGCGGGGATTTCGGGCGCTACGTGGACGCGGCGATGCGCAGGCTTCAGGCGCATCCCGGCGTGCGCCTGCGGCATCACCGCTCCACGGCGACCGGCCTGGAGCGCGGCGCAGGACGGGTGGAGGTGCTCACGGAAGACGGCGCCCGGCTCGCGGCGGACCTCGTCGTGATCGCCACCGGCAACGGCTTGCCGGTCGTGCCCGGCGTCCTCTCGCCGATCGCCGCGCACCCGCGGTTCGTGCGCAATCCGTTCGACGAGGCGGCGCTCCCGGGGATCGCCCGCGAGGCGCGCGTGCTCCTCGTGGGCAGCGGGCTCACGGCGTTCGACATCGCCACGACGCTTCTGCGGCGCGGGCATTCGGGCCCGATCCATGCCCTCTCGCGGCACGGCGTGCAGCCCGCGGGCCATCGCAAGCGCGTCGACGCGCCGTCGGTGGGCGCGCTGCTCTCGCGCATCGAGGGGCCCGTTCCGGAATACGTGCGTGCGGCGCTCGCATCGGGCCGCGTGCGCGCGCTATCCCATGCGCTTCGCGAGCGCATCGCGGCGACGGTGCGCGATGGCGGCGACTGGCAGGTGCCGTTCGACGAGGTGCGCAACGCCGTCTGGCGGTTCTGGCCGGAGCTCGCCGTGGAGGAGAAGCGGCGCTTTCTGCGCCACCTGCGGATCCGCTACGACACCCACCGCTTTCGCGTTCCGCCGCAGAACGAGCGGGTCGTCTGCGAAGGACAACGGGCGGGGCTCGTGTCGTTCCATGCGGGCCGCCTGCGTTCGGTGGAACCGGCCGGCGACGCGATTCGGGTGACATGGGAAGACCGGGCCACGGGGCGCGAAGTCGCGCACGCGTTCGACGCGGTGATCAACTGCACGGGACTCGATGCCGCCTTCGGCGCGCGCGCGAACCCGTTCCTCGCGAACCTTCTCGCGCACGGCCTGCTACGGGCCGATCCCTCGGGGCTGGGCTTCGAGGTGGACCGTCAGTGCCGCCCGCTGGGGCGCGACGGCCGTCCGTCTCCGAAGCTGAGGATGGTGGGGCCGCCCACGGCGGGAAGCCTGGGCGATCCGCTGGGCGTGATCTTCATCGCGCCGCAGATCCGCCGCATGCTGCCCGGCGCCCTCGAGGAGCTGGGGCTGGCGAATGCAACGCAGGAAGGGTGGCGGAGAGAGAGGGATTCGAACCCTCGATACGGGTTTAAGCCCATATAACGCCTTAGCAGGGCGCCCCCTTCGGCCACTCGGGCATCTCTCCGGCGAAGGACGAATTATAGCCGAGCCATCGCCGCGATGACGGGGCCTGCGCTACGACGAGCTTCCTCGCCGCGAAGTTCCTTTATCGCAACTCGTTCAGGAGGAAGGTGTAG
>DASUXK010000129.1:0-4881 GCA_036377935.1 Usitatibacter sp. | reverse complement strand
CGCGCCGGCCTGAATCGTCGTCGCCCGCGACGAAAAGCATCGGCCGGCCGCGCGCCTCGTCGAGCGCCGCGGCGCGGCGGCGCAGCGAGAGCGGGATCGCGGCGCGCGAAAGCAGCTGCGCGCCGAAAGCCACGCGGCCCTTCGCGGGGTTCGCGGTGCGCCGCACGATGCGCGCGAGCGTCATCGCCGGCGCGCCCTCGGGCCGCCAGCCGATCAGCTCGTCCACCTGGATGCGCTCGGCGACCGCCTCGTCGGCCTCGAGGCCGAAGCCGGTCGCGCTCGCGTCCACGAGGCGCATCGCGAGCCCCCGCGGCGCCTCGTCGCCTTCCACGCCCGAGGCGCGCAGGATGTCGTCGAGCCCCATCCAGGCGTCGATGCTCGCCGCGGATTCGCGCGTGCGTGCGGCGCGAAGCGCCTGCTCGTCCGCGCCGAACGCGAACCCGCGCCGCAGGTAATCGAGCACCGCCACCTGCTCGGCGATGTGCGCGGAGGTGGCCGATGCCATGGGCGAGCCGTCGCGCAGCGCGCGCACCGCCTCGCGGCGGCAGCGCTCGAGGCGCTCGACGGGGATGTAGAGCGCGGGGCCCGCGTCGGCGCGGCGCCCCTCGCAAAGCCCGACCCGCCGGTCGAGGTCGACGCGCAGCACGGCGCCGGCGGGGCACTCGCGCTCGCCGCGCAGGGCCTCGCCCCAGCGGCGCAGCCAATCGTCGAGGATCTCCGCCTGCGAGCGGCGCAACGCCCCCGCGGCGAAGCGCGCGAGCAGCAGCGCGCGCAGGAAGAGCGATTCGATCGTGGTCTCGGGCGCGCCGTCCTTCGGAACGCCGGCCACGCGCGCCGCCGGGTCGCCGCCGGCGGCATAGAGGCGGTGCAGCCGCGCGTAGTCCTCGGGCTCGCGCCAGGCGCTCCATTTCACCGCCTCGGCCCAGTGGAAGAGGCCGATCGCCGCCACGCGGCGCGCGAGCGGGGTGTCGTCGCCCGCAAGCGCCTCGACGACCTCCAGGCACGCGGCCGCGAGCGCATCGTGCCGTTGCGCGAGCCACGCGCGCAGCGAGCGCCCCTCGGCGTCGCCTTCGCGCGTGCCGAGGAGCCGCCGCTTGCCCGCCGCGGCCGCCGCGTGCAGCGCGCCGGAGAGCACGACGAGCCGCGAGGCGGCCGCTTTCGGATCTTGCCGCGCGCATTCCTGCGCTTCGGCGTGCAGCCGCTCGAACTGCGCGCGCGCGTCGCTGCGATCGCAGGCGCGCTCGGCGACGGCGCTCACGCGAGGCCCCCGTCGGCGAGAGACAGGCCGCGCGGCGCGAACGGTGTCGCGGCGAGCGCGCGCACGGCGCGATGGAAGTCCGAGGCCGCCACTTCGGGCGAAAGGTCCCACGGCGCGCGGATCCAGTTGGGCAGGTTCGGCCAGGGGCCGTAGTGGTCGTGCGTCTTCGCGGTGTCGGCGGCCGCGAAGAGCGGCGCCTGCGGCGCGAGCTTGCGGCCGAGGCGCGCCACCTCGAGCCACGCTTCGTGCGAAGGATGCGTCTCGCGGAAATGCGCGGCGACGGCGAGGAATTCGTCGCGATCCTGGGCGAGGAACAGGATCTCGAGGCGCGCGAGCATGAGCGCCGGATCGCCGGGAAGCTCCTCCTCCGCGATCGCCAGCAGCTCGACGGCGAGGTCGGCGCGCTCCTCCTCGAAATACAGGCGCGCGGCCTTGATCACCGCGTCGCGCTGCCGCAGGTCCGCCGCACCGCGCGCCACGCCGCAGAATCGCGCGGCGATGTACCGATCGCGCAACGCGCTGCGGGCGGTCGCGGGCGCGGATTCGCTCGCGCTCGAGGCCGAGGGCGCGAGCGCATTCGCGCCGGGGGCGACGAGCGCGGGCCGATCGAAGAACGGGTTGAGCAGCGTGCGCGGGAACGACCACATCGTTGTCTCCTCGGCGGGTCGGCCGGGGTCGCGGCCGCTCGCGTCATGGGGATGGTGCGTTCCCACTATGGGCCGCGAGGGCCGCGGATTCAGTCGGCGCCGTCCGAGCGAGGGGTGCGCGCCTTCCGGCAGGCGCGGTCGGCCTCGCCCTACGAGGTCCGTCGCGCGCCAATGACAGCGGATCGTTGCGCGGGTGATCCGGTCGGACCAGCGTCAGCCGAGGGGGGTGGGAGCGTGCTTCGGATGCGCGCGCGCGGCCTCGCGCAGGAGCGAATGGCGAAGCTCCGTGGCGAGCGCGTCGTCGAAGGAGGCCGGCATGTCGAGCCAGCTTTCGGCGAGCGGATCGAAGCGCAGCGGCTGCGGATCGTCGTCGCGATAGAGCGGATTCGTCGGGTCGAGCTCGCGGCCGAAGAACGTCACCTTGCGCCACGCCTCGCCCTGGCCGTGCACCTGGTGGAAGCGCACGGCGAGCTCCGCATGATCCACCGCGAGGCCTTCGCGGCGCAGCAGCTCGAGGAGCGCGAGCCACGGGCGCATCTCGCGCGGGCTCGCCTCGATCGCGCGCTGCAGGAGCTGCACCGCGTGCAGGAGCGCGCCTTCCTCGTAATGGCGGCGAGCGGCGGCGATCACCTCGTCGGGGTCGAGCCCCTCGACGGGAGACGGCGGCGCGGCGGGCGCCGGCGATTCGGCGAGGAGCGGCACCGCCGGCTCGACCGGCTGCGGGCGCATCCGCGGTGCGGCGATCGGCTCCGGCTCGCGCGCCGCGGCGGGCTCGGCGACCTCGATGGGCGCGGGCTTCGCGAAACGCGCCGCAACGGTGTCCGCCGCGGCCGCCTCTTCCGCGTTCCGGGCCGCCTGCGCCTGCGCCTCGAGCGTGCGGCGGCGCAGGCGCCACGCGAGCGCGGCAGCCAGGAGCGCGACGAGCGCGGCCACGGCGAGGCCGGATCCGCGCGGGAAGCTCCACGGCTCCTTCGCGGCGGGGACCCCTTCGCTTGCGCCCTTCGCGGCCTTCGCCGCTGCCGGCGCGGCCGCGATCGCCGCGGGTGCCACCGCGCGAGGCGTCGTCGCGGCGGGGGGTGCGGGCAGCGGCGTCGCGAGCTGCGACACGCGCAGTTGCAGCGCGGCGACCTCCGACTCGAGGCGGCGCACGCGATCGTGCATGGCGAGGAGCGTGGCCATCTCGTCGTCGGCGTCGAGCGTCACCAGGCGCTCGCGCAGCTTCGCGCGCGCCGCTTCGTCCATGGTGCGGCTCCGGGCGAGGTCGATGCGCGGGCCGGAGAGCTTGAGCACGAACGCGTCGGCAGCGGGGCGACCGGCGGGCGCACGCCCCCGGGATGCATGGTGGCGCGCCGCCCGTTTCTTCACCGGCGCGGCATGTCGTGCATGGGTCGGCTTCGCGGCGACGCCGCTCGAACCGGCGAGCGTGCGGGCCGGCTCTTGCGTCGCCGGGCCCGAGGCATCCGCTTCGCGCTCGACCATGGGCAGCGCGACAGGTGCGGGAACCGGCGCCTCGGCGGTGCGCGGCGGATCGAGCAGCACGCCGTATTCGCGAAGCACCATGCCCCGGGTTCCCGGGCACGATGCGCGAATGGCGAGCATCATCGCGGGCTCGCGCATCGGGACCGAAGAGCGCACGCGCACCCACGTCGCGCCGTTCACGCGCTCGAGCTTCGCCGCGCCACGCTCCGCGGCCGCCGTGCCGGGCGCGGCGAGGCGCACGATCGCGAAGCAGTCATCCTCGAGGTGGGCGGCGTCGGCGCCCGAGACGGGAATGCGCGCGTCGAGCGGCTCGCCGAGGTGGGAGCGCACCTCGATCTCGCCGAGCGCCACGGCATGGGCGGCCCCCGCCGCGAGCGCGAGGCAGGCGGCGCAGAGGGCGCGATGGATCGTCAGCCGCGGAAAAAGATTCCGGTCACCGCGCGTGCCGCGCTCGATGCGGTCCATGACGGGCCTTCCCTCCAGCGGGTGCGCCATGGGTCGTGCGCCGGGCGCTCCGCGTTGTTGTACGTCGCCGTCCGCGCGAGCGAGTCGTGCGGGCTACCAGCCTGCTTTGTCCGTGGGGATGTCGGACTTGTTCCCGGGGACGTGGCTGGAATGCGACAGGAAGGCGCGAGGCCGGTGCCGCAGCTTCGGCCATGACGAGAAAGGGAAAGTGGTGGCCTGGGGCGGAATCGAACCACCGACACAAGGATTTTCAGTCCTCTGCTCTACCAACTGAGCTACCAGGCCGGGTAATGCGTGCAGGTCGTGAAAAGACCTGGAGAAAATCGCGAGTTTCGAGGCGGCAATCGGCGATCCCTTGGGATTCCGCCTGCGAAAGCATAAAATTATAACCGTTTCAGCCCTCCCCAAGCCAATCCCGAAGTGAGGATGCGTTCGCGGGCCGCCCGGATGACGGCCGGCCTCCTGGTGTGCGCCGCCGGCGGCGCGCTCTTCGCCTGGATCCATTCGCCGCTGCCGTGGATGATCGGCTCGATCGTCGCGATGGCGGTCGCGCAGATGGCGGGGGCGCACCTCGACGTCTTTCCCTGGGGGCGCAACGCCGGCCTCGTGGTGGTCGGCACCACCCTCGGCCTGCACTTCACGTCGCCCGTCATCCACGAGGTCTCCTCGTACTGGCCGTGGTTCGTCGCGCTGGGCTTCGTCGCGATCGGCTTCGGCGCGCTGAGCGGCGGCGTGCTCGCGAAGCTCTCCGGGGTCGACTTCGCCACCTGCTATTTCGGCAGCATGCCGGGCGGCGCCTCGGAGATGGCGATGACCGGCGAGCGGCACGGCGCGAAGTCGGACCTCGTCGCGTTCGCGCACTCGCTGCGCATGCTGCTCACGGTCACGCTCTTTCCGGTGGCGATCACGATCGCGGGCTTCTCCTCCACCGACGACTACGTGCCCGTCGCGATTGCCTTCGACGCGCCGAAGCTCGCCCTGCTGCTCGCCATCGGCGCGGCGGCGGGTTGGATGGCGCGGCGCATCGGGCTG
>DASUXK010000128.1:0-2414 GCA_036377935.1 Usitatibacter sp. | reverse complement strand
GCGGGACGATTGCCGGCGAGCACGTTGGCCTGAATCGCCGCCCCGAGTGCGACGACGCGGTCCGGATCGAGATTGTTCAGCGGCGGCTGGCCGAAGAACTCGCCGACGGCCTTCTGGATCTGCGGCATGCGCGTCGCGCCGCCCACGAGCACCACGCCGTCGCCCTCGCCGGGCGCCAGGCGCGCGTCGCGCAGGGCCTTGCGCGTCGGGCCCAGCGTCTTCTGCACGAGCGCGGCGGTGAGGCTTTCCAGTTCGTCGCGCCGCAGGTGCAGGTGCAGCTTCTGCCCGTACGAAAGCGTCACCTGGATGTCCGCGCCGGGCTCGCTGGTCAGGCGCTCCTTCACCTGGCGCGCCGCGGCGAGGAGCCGGCGCGTGTCGCGGCCGCCCGCGTCCGCGAGCCCGTGCGCCTTGCGCCAATGGGTCGCGATCGCCTGGTCGAAGTCGTCGCCGCCCAGGGCCGAGTCGCCGTTGGTCGCGAGCACCTCGAACACGCCGCGCGTCAGGCGCAGGATCGAGATGTCGAAGGTGCCGCCGCCGAGGTCGAACACCGCGAAGGTGCCCTCCGAGGCGTGATCGAGGCCGTAGGCGATCGCCGCGGCGGTGGGCTCGTTGAGCAGGCGCAGGACGTTGAGCCCCGCGAGGCGCGCCGCATCCTTCGTCGCCTGGCGCTGCGAGTCGTCGAAGTACGCGGGCACGGTGACCACGGCGCCGAAGAGCTCGCCGCCCAGCGCGCGCTCGGCGCGATCGCGCAGGACCTTGAGGATCTCGGCCGAGACCTGCACCGGCGAGCGCCGCCCCGCCTGCGTCTCGATGGCGACCATGCCCGGCGCCTCGACGAAGCGGTACGGAAGCGCGCCGTAGCGCGCGACGTCGGCCACGCCGCGGCCCATGAACCGCTTCACGGAAACGAGCGTGTTCGCGGGATCGTCGGCCTGCGCCTCGCGCGCCTCGTAGCCCACCACCGCGCGCCCGTCGGGGAAATAGCGCACGACCGAGGGCAGGAGCGCGCGCCCCTGCTCGTCGGCGATGACCTCCGCCACGCCGCTCTTCACGGTGGCGACGAGCGAATGCGTGGTGCCGAGGTCGATGCCCGCGGCGAGCCGGCGGGCGTGGGGATCCGGCGAATCGCCGGGCTCGGAGATCTGGAGGAGCGCCATGGGTCAGGGATTCATCGCGTCTTCGATTTCCTCGTCGAGCTTCTCGAGGAAGCGCAGCTTGCGCACGAGCGAGCAGCCGGCGTCGTAGTTCGCGGCGTCGAGCGAGCGGCCGAGCAGGCGCAGCATCTCGCCGCGCTCCTCGCCGAT
Organism: Usitatibacter sp.; assembly: GCA_036377935.1. GTDB lineage: Bacteria > Pseudomonadota > Gammaproteobacteria > Burkholderiales > Usitatibacteraceae > Usitatibacter. Next base: position 1,110 of record DASUXK010000128.1, on the reverse strand, counting down.
CTCGGCGCGCAGCCGCGAGAGCGCCTCGGCGTCGCGCTCGGCCCGCGCTTCGGACACCGCCTCGCGCCATTCCATCTGCTGCATCAGGAAATCGGGCGGCATGGCGGTGTTGCTCTCCTCGCCGGTGTCGTAGCCCTTGAGGGCGAGCAGGTAGCGCGCGCGGGCCACGGGGTCGCGCAGCGTGCGGTACGCCTCGTTGGCGCGGGTCGCCCACTGCATGGCCACGCGCCGCTCCGCCTCGCTCGCCGCGGCGTAGCGGTCCGGGTGCACGCGGCTCTGCAGCTCGCGATAGCGCTGCTCGAGGCGCGCGGCGTCGAGGGCGAAAGCGGCGGGCAGCCCGAGCAGCTCGAAATGGTTGCGCGAGAATTCGGGAGTCATGACAAGAAAGGGGCGGGTTCGCCCGCCCCTTCCGGTTGCGGCGGCCTGCCGACTAGACGTTGAACGATTCCCCGCAGCCGCAGCGGTCCTTCTCGTTCGGGTTGTTGAACCTGAAGCCCTCGTTGAGCCCCTCGCGCACGAAGTCGAGCTCGGTGCCGTCGAGGTAGGCGAGGCTCTTCGGATCGATGAGCACGCGCACGCCGTTGCTCTCGAACTCCTGGTCCTCGGGCTGCACGTCGTCGGCGAACTCGAGCTTGTACGCGAGGCCCGAGCAGCCGGTGGTCTTCACGCCCAGGCGCACGCCCACGCCCTTGCCGCGCTTCTCGATGTAGCGCCGCACGTGCTCGGCGGCGCGGTCGGTGAGGGTCACGGCCATGTCAGTCCGCCGCCTGCTTGTCCGCGTCGGACGACGCCTCGGCGCCTCCGTACTTCTTGCGGTAGTCGGCGATCGCCGCCTTGATGGCGTCCTCGGCGAGGATCGAGCAGTGGATCTTCACCGGCGGCAGCGCCAGCTCCTCGGCGATCTGCGTGTTCTTGATGCCCGAGGCCTGGTCGATCGTCTTGCCCTTCACCCATTCGGTGACGAGCGACGACGAGGCGATCGCGCTGCCGCAGCCGTAGGTCTTGAACTTCGCGTCCTCGATGACGCCGTCCTTGTTCACCTTGATCTGCAGCTTCATCACGTCGCCGCACGCCGGGGCGCCCACCATGCCGGTGGCCACGCCCTCCTCG
>DASUXK010000127.1:0-4366 GCA_036377935.1 Usitatibacter sp. | reverse complement strand
AACACGACGACTCCGGCAACTCGACAAACAGGAACGAGATATGTACAGCTTGAACGACCATTCGATCCTCGTGACCGGCGCCGGCCGCGGCCTCGGGCGCGCCATCTGCGAGGTGCTCGCGCAGGAGGGCGCGAACGTCTTCGTGGGCGAGAAGGACGCGGCGCTAGCCGAGAAGGCGGCGAAGGAGATGCGCGGCAAGGGACTCGCCGCCGACGCGGTGGTGATGGACGTCGGCAACGACGACAACATCCAGGAGGCGATGAAGCGCGTGCACGACCGCTTCGGCCGCCTCGACGTGGTGGTGAACAACGCGGCGATCGACGTCACCGCGCCGATCGACGAGATCGCCATCGAGCAGTGGGACCGGGTGCTGCGCACCAACCTGCGCGGCCCGATCATGGTGACGCGCGCCGCCGTGGGCTACATGAAGCCCCGGAAGCGCGGCCACATCGTGAACATCGCCTCCACCGCCTCGAAGCGCACGTGGCCCAACGCCTCGGCGTACCACGCGACGAAGTGGGGCCTGCTCGGCTTCTCGCACGCGATGCACGCGGAGCTTCGCTCCCACGGCATCAAGGTGAGCGCGGTGCTGCCCGGCGGCATGAAGACGCCGTTCCTCCTCGACCGCTTTCCCGACATCGACCCCGACGTCCTGCAGGACCCGAAGAACGTCGCGCAGGCCGTGCGGTGGGTGCTCACGATGCCCGAGGAGACGGTGATCCCCGAGGTGCTGGTGATCCCGATGCGGGAGAGCTCGTGGCCCTGAAGCGTGCGGTGTTCCTCGACAAGGACGGCACGCTCATCGAGAACGTGCCGTACAACGTCGACCGCAAGCGCATCCGGCTGCGCCCGGGCGCGGTGGACGCGCTGCTGCTGCTCGTCGGCCACGGCTACGAGCCGATCGTCGTGAGCAACCAGCCGGGCGTGGCGATGGGTCTGTTTCCCTACGGCGCGCTCGCCGCGGTGGAGGAGCACCTGAACGACCTCTTCCTCACCCACGGCTTCAGGCTCACCGACTGCTACTGGTGCCCGCACCATCCCGAGGGCAGCGTCGCCGACTACGCCGTCTCGTGCGCGTGCCGCAAGCCCATGCCGGGGCTGCTCCACGCGGCGGCCGCGGAGCACGGCCTGGACCTCGCGCAGTCCTGGCTCATCGGCGACATCCTCGACGACGTGGAGGCGGGCAAGCGCGCGGGCTGCCGCACGGTGCTTCTCGACGTCGGCGCCGAGACCGAATGGGACATGTCCACGCAGTTCCGCAAGCCGGACGTCGTCGCGAAGGACCTGCTCCAGGCGGCCGACGCGATCATGCACGCGGCGCCCGTGTCCTCGCCCGCGCTGCAGGAGAGCGGATCGTGAGCGCGAGCTGGAGCGAGGCGCGCCGCATCCTCTGCGTGCGGCTGGACAACCTGGGCGACGTGCTCATGACGACGCCGGCGATCCGCGCGTTGAAGCGCCAGGTTGCGGGGCGGCACGTGACGCTGCTCGCCTCCCCGGCGGGCGCGATGGCCGCGCCGCACGTGCCCGAGATCGATTCGGTGATCGCGTACGACGCGCCGTGGATGAAGCTCGCGCAGCCCACGCTTGCGTCCGCGGACCTCGCCATGCGCTCGATCCTCGAGTCGCGGCGCTTCGACGCGGCGGTCGTCTTCACGGTGTACAGCCAGAGCGCGCTACCCGCGGCGCTCTTCTGCCACCTCGCGGGGATCCCGCTGCGCCTCGCCCATTGCCGGGAGAATCCTTACCACCTGCTCACGGACTGGGTGCGCGAGACCGAGCCCGAGGGCGGCGTGCGCCACGAGGTGCGCCGCCAGCTCGACCTCGTCGCCGCGGTGGGCGCGCGCACCGACGACGAGCGCCTCTCGTTCCGCGTCGGCAACGAGGACCGCATGCGCGCGGTGATGAAGCTCGCCGAGTCGGGAATCGATCCCGACCAGCCGTGGATCGCGATCCACCCCGGCGCGACGGCGGCCTCGCGGCGCTACGACCCGGAGCGCTTCGCGCGCGTGGCCTTCGAGCTCTCGCGCATCCTGCGCTGCCAGGTCGCGGTGACGGGAGGACGCTCCGAGCGCGAGCTCGCCGAGCGGGTGCGCCGCCTCGCGGGGCCGTGCGCGCGCACGCTCGCGGGCAACCTCACGCTCGCGGAGTTCGGCGGCCTCATCGAGCGGGCGCCGCTCCTCGTCTCGAACAACACGGGCGCGGTGCACCTCGCGGCCGCCGTCGGCACGCCGGTGGTGGACCTCTACGCGCTCACCAACCCGCAGCACACGCCGTGGCTCGTGCCGCATCGCGTGCTTTCGCGCGACGTGCCGTGCCGCAATTGCCACAAGAGCGTCTGTCCCCACGGCACGAACGCTTGCCTCGACATCCCGGTGGAGACCGTCGTCGCCGCCGCCTGCGAGGTCTGGAACCGCATCGACCGGCGCTGCCGCCGCGCGGCCTGAGGAGGATCGCATGTACACGCTCGGCATCAATGCCGCCTACCACGACGACGCCGCGTGCCTGGTGAAGGACGGCGTGGTGATCGCCGCCGCCGAGGACGAGCGCTTCACCCACGTGAAGCACGGCAAGCGCCCGGTGCCCTTCACCACGTGGCAGCTTCCGTTCCACGCGATCGAGTATTGCCTGCGCGAGGCGGGCATCGAGATGAAGGACGTGGACCACGTCGCGTACTCGTTCCGTCCCGAGCTCTTCGCCGGCAGCGACGCGCGGCTCGATCCGCTGTTCCTGCAGTACGTCAACAGCGCGCCGCGCCAGTTGGCCGACGGCGCGCCGCACCATCTCACGGACCGCTTCGGCGGCCTCGCGCACGACGGGCCGTATCTGTGGCACTACATCGAGCATCACCTCGCGCACGAGGCGAGCGCGTTCCTCGCCGCGCCCTTCGGGGAGAGCGCGGTGCTCACCATGGACGGCCGCGGCGAGCACGTGACGACGAGCTATGGCGAGTTCCGCGACGGGCGCTACCGGCGGATCAAGCAGGTGGATCTTCCCCACTCGCTCGGGCTCCTCTACGAGCGCGTGACGCATTACCTCGGGTTCCTGCACTCGTCCGACGAGTACAAGGTGATGGCGCTCGCCTCCTACGGCGAGCCGCGCTTCCTCGACGAGTTCCGGCGCATGGTGCGCGTCGACGACCGCGGCAACTATTCGGTGGAGCGCGCCGACCTCGAGCGGGTGTTCGGCCCGGCGCGGCGGCGCGGCGGCCCGATGGAGCAGCGCCACTTCGACATCGCGCACTCGCTGCAGAAGGTGCTCGAAGAGACGGTGCTGCGCATGGCGGCGTGGCTGCATCGCGAGACCGGGCTTGCCGACCTGTGCATGGCGGGCGGCGTGGCGCTGAACTGCGTGATGAACGCGCGCGTTCGCGACGAGGGCCCCTTCGAGCGCGTGTGGGTGCAGCCCGCGGCGGGCGATGCCGGCACGGCGCTGGGCGCGGCGCTTTGGGTCGATTGGCAGGAGCGCGGCCGCCACGGCGATCCCGCGCGGCGCTGGAGCATGGAGCACGCGTTCCTCGGGCCGGGCTTCGAGGATCGCGAGATCGGGGAATTCCTGCGCTGGACGGGCGTGCCGTTCCGCAAGCTCGACGACGTCGCGGGCGAGGCCGCCGCGCTCCTCGCCGAGGAGAAGATCCTCGGCTGGTTCCAGGGCCGCATGGAGTTCGGCCCGCGCGCGCTCGGCGGGCGCTCGATCCTCGCCTCGCCCCTGCGCCCCGAGATGCAGGCGCGCCTGAACGAGATCAAGGACCGCGAGGACTTCCGCCCCGTCGCCCCCGTGGTGCTCGAGGAGGCGGCGCACGAGTGGTTCACGCCCCATCGCTCGCGCGACGCCGGCAAGGACGGCTTCATCTCGAAACCGGGGACAGACCACATTTATCAAAGTGCGAAATCTGACGCTGCGGCCGATGTGTCGCGCTATGGAAATGGTGGTCTGTCCCCGGTTTCCGGGTTTCCGGCGCCGTTCATGCTGTTCGTTTTCGACGTGAGGCCCGACAAGGCGGAGCGGATACCGGCGGTGCGGCACGTGGACGGGACGGCGCGCGTGCAGACGATCAACCGCGAGCAGAACCCGCGCTATTACGACGTGATCCGCGCGTTCGGCGAGCGCACCGGGGTGCCGGTCCTCGTGAACACCTCGTTCAACACGCGCGGCGAGCCCATCGTGTGCACGCCGCGCGACGCGGTCGAATGCTTCTGGACCTCGCCGCTCGACGCGCTCGTGATCGGCTCCTACCTCCTCGAGAAGAAATGAGCCTCCGCGTCTCGGTCGTCGTCCCCACCTATCGCCGCCCGGATCTGCTCGAGCGCTGCCTCGCCGCGCTCGTGGCGCAGGACTTCGAGCCGCACTGCTTCGAGGTGATCGTCGC
>DASUXK010000126.1:0-4842 GCA_036377935.1 Usitatibacter sp. | reverse complement strand
ATCGGGTCTTGACAGAATGCCGTGTCGCATGCTTCGCGCGCGCGCCGGGCGCGCGTCCGGGCGGGCGTCGCGGGAGTGCAGGACACCGGTCCGACGTGCCGCCAGCGGGGATCGACGCGACATGGATATCCTTGGCCGCGTGACGACCCGAGCCGCCTCCGCCCTGCGCGTGTCCGCCCTCGCCGGCGCCGCCCTCCTCGTCTGGTCCGCCGCCGTCCACGCCGAGGACCGCGGCGATCCGCGCTACCGCTGGAACCTCGCCGACCTGTATCCCGACACCGCCGCCTGGAATGCCGATGCGCAAAAGGTGGAGGCGGCGTTCCCGCAGCTGCGGGATTGCCGCGGCCACCTCGCGGATTCGGCCGCGCGCTTGCGGCAATGCCTCGACCTGCAGGCCGATACGGCCAAGCGCTTCACCCGCATGGCGGTCTATGCGAACGAGCTGCGCGCGCAGGACACCGGCGTCGCGTCGAGCCTCGAGCTCTCGCAGCGCGCGCAGGTGCTGCAGTCGCAATTCCGCGAGGCGGTCGCCTTCGTGCGGCCCGAGGTCCTCGCCATGGGCAAGGACCGAGTGGCGGATTTACTCGCGCAGGATCCGGCGCTCGCCATCTACCGCCATCCGCTGGACGACATCCTGCGCACGGCGCCGCACACCCTCGACACCGAGGGCGAGAACCTTCTCGCGGCCTTCGACCTTTCTTCGGGCGCGGGGGGCGAGGCCTACGAGATCCTGTCGAACGCCGACATGCCGTGGCCGACGGTGACGCTGTCCGACGGCACGAAGGCGAAGCTCGACCAGGCGGGGTACACGAAGTACCGGGAGGTGGGCAACCGCGAGGACCGCAAGAAGGTCTTCGACGCGTTCTGGGGCGCGTTCCGCGAGTTCGAGCGCACCTTCGGCGTGACCTTCTACTCGAGCCTCAAGGAGGACACGGTCTACGCGAAGGTGCGGCGCTACCCCGACTCGCTGCACCGCGCGCTCGACAACAACCGCATCCCGGTCGCCGTCTACGACACGCTCATCGCGCAGACGCGCGCCAGCCTGCCGACGCTCCAGCGCTACTTCCGGCTGCGCGCGCGCATGCTCGGCGTGAAGCAGATGCGCTACTACGACATCTATCCGCCGCTCGTGAAGAGCGACCGCGAGTACCCGATCGCCGAAGGCGAGCGGATGATGCTCGAGGCCGTGAAGCCCCTGGGCGCCGACTACGTGAACGCGATGAAGGAAGGCCTCGCGCACCGCTGGATGGACGTCTACCCGCGGCCGCGCAAGCTCTCCGGCGCGCACATGGCGGGCGCGGCGTACGACGTGCACCCGTTCCTGCTCATCAACTACACGGGCAACTACGAGTCGGTGTCCACGATCGCGCACGAGTGGGGGCATGCGATGCACACCTGGCTCGCGAACCGCGCACAGCCCTTCGTCACCTCCCGCTACCCGATCTTCACCGCCGAGATCGCCTCGACGCTCAACGAGGCGCTGCTCCTCGACTACGTCCTGAAGCACGCGAAGGACGACGACGAGAAGCTCTTCTACCTGGGCTCGGCGCTCGAGGGCCTGCGCGGCACGTTCTACCGCCAGGCGATGTTCGCCGAGTTCGAGCGCGACGTGCACGCGCGCGTCGACCGCGGCGAGTCCCTCACGGGCGAGAAGCTCACGAAGATCTACGGCGACCTGCTCAGGACGTATCACGGCGACGCGCAGGGCGTGGTGAAGATCGACGACGAGTACGCGATCGAGTGGGCCTACATCCCGCACTTCTACAACGCGTTCTACGTCTACCAGTACGCGACCTCGATCGCCGCGAGCTCGCTCTTCGCCGACGCGATCCTCGCCGGCGAGCCGGGCGCGCGCGAGCGCTACCTGGGGCTGCTCGCCGCGGGCGGCTCCGATTATCCCTACGACCTCGTGAAGCGCGCGGGCGTGGACCTCGCCACGCCCGCGCCCTACCAGGCGCTCGTCGCGCGGATGAACCGGATCATGGACGAGATCGAGGCGATCCTCGCCAGGCGCGGGCGCTGACGCTTTTCCGTCAAAGCGGAAACACGGAGACCACGGAGAGCACGGAGGACACGGAGAAAGGCAAAGGCATCGAGGGTTCGAACGTGCCTGTGGATACGTTGCTCATTCGGACCGCCCCACCCGTCTCGTCTCACCCAGGTTTTCTCCGTGTCCTCCGGGCTCTCCGTGCTCTCCGTGTTTCCGCTTTAACCCGCAGTGCGGTGGTTGGGGCCCATGAGCAGGCGCAGGAGCTTCGCGCCGTCGGGCGAGCCCCAGCCCGTGCAGGCATCCCAGCCCGCCTTCGCGCGGTAGGCGCCGTTGGCGCCGTCGGTGACATCGCGGAACACCGTCTTGCCGCCGTGCGCGCCGTAGATGAGCGGATGGATGTAGCCCGCGGGCACGCCGAGTTGCTGGTTGCACAGCGCGACGAGCCCCGCCCAGAGCGGCGCGACGGCGCTGGTGCCGCCGATCACCGTCTCCACGCCGTCGACGCGCACGCGATATCCCGTCGCGGGATCGGCGTTTCCCGCGACGTCGGGCACGCCGCGGCCGCGGCGTTTCGTCGGATTGGCCGACGGGGGCACGCCCGCCGCCCGCTGGAACGCGGGGAGCGGGAACACGTCGCTCACGCCGCCGCCCGTGGCGCTGCGCTGCGGATCGTCGTTCCACGCGGTCTCCGCGACGATGCGATCGCCGTTCGCGGCGAGGCGCGTGCCGCCGCAGCAAAGCACGAAGGGGCTCGAGCCGGGGAAATCGGCATGCGCGAGCCCGTCGGCCGCGGCGCCGAGCGCGGCGAGCTGGTCGGGATTCTCGTCGCCGGAGCCCGCGTCGCCGGCGGCGCAGCAGATCGTGACGCCCAGCGCGGCCGCGGTCTGGAACGCCTGGTCGAAGCTCGCCATCGCCTGCGCGGTCCATTCCTTCTCGGCCGCGCCCCAGCTGATCGAGATCACCGAGGGCCGGTGGTGGGCATCGTGGATCGCATACGTGATGGCGTCGAGGAAGCCCTTGTCCGTGTTCGGCGCGAAGTACACGACGATGTGCGCCTTCGGCGCGACACCGGCCGCCACCTCGACGTCGAGCATCACCTCGCCGTCGGCGCTGTCGGGGTTCGTCGGATGGTTCGTCCCGTGGTCCACCCGCACGGTCGTCACGCGCGGCGCTTGCATGCCCAGCGCGCGGAAATACGCGCGGATGTCCGCGGTGCGATATCCGCCGCCCAGCTCGACGATGCCGATGCACTGTCCGGCGCCGTCGGCTTCCGCGGGGAATCCGTAGAGCCTCGCGAGCTGCGGCGGCGTGAAGCTCGCGGAGACGGCCGCGGCGCGCACGACCCCCGCCTCGAGGGGCACGCTGCGCTGGAAGTGCGGCACCGCCGCGGGACGGTCGTCGATTCCGAACACCCCTTCCACGAGGTCGGCGAGCTCCTCGGGCACGGTGAGCGGCCCGCTGCGGCCGCGATAGGTGCGGCCCTGGCATTCGTAATGATCGATGCGCGTGCCGAACGCAGCCTCGAATTGCGCGGCGGTGCCGGAGAGGAAGACGCTGCGGCGCGGCGCGCTCGACTCGACCACCACCAGGCCGTGCTCGCGCGCGAACGCCTCGACCTTCGCGAGGTCCGCGGGATCGGCGCCATGGCGCTCGGCGTATTCCTCGCGCGCGACGTAGCGCCGCGCCGCGGGCAGGTGCTCGCCGTGCAGGCCGCCATCGGCGAGCTCCGCGACCGGCGTGCGACGCCGCACCCGCACCGTCACCTCGAAGCGCTCGTCGCGCGGCACGAGGCCGTGGGAGACGGACCGCGCGAGCGGCGTGCGCTCGCTGCCCCGAACCGCCAGGCGGGACGAGCCGGCCATGCGCTTCTCCTCGAAGGGCGCGAGCGCCGCTCGCGACGAAGGCAGCGTATGCCGCGCCGCCTTTTCGCCGATACCACCCGCGCGGGGAGGATCGGTATTGCGCCTCAGGAACCGCGCTTCGCGAGGCGCGAGAGATCGAGCCGTGCGTCGAGCCGCAGCTGCGGCGCGGCCGAAGCGGAGAAGGGAGACCGCGCCGGCGGCGGCGCGGGCGTGCGCGCGAACATCCACGCGGCGGCGACGATCGCGATCACGGCGCCCGCGATGCCGACGCCGCCCGCGATGGGCCGAAGGCTCGCCTGCACGAGGCGCCGCGCCCCGCGGCGCTCCACGTCCCTGCGCTGAGCACGCCGCTCGCGCGCGGCCTCCGCGGCCTGCGACGCGCGGCCCGCGCGATCCTGCGCTTCGGCGAGCGCCTGCTCGCGCTCCAGCGCAAGCTCCAGCGCCGCGGCTTCGCGGCGCTCACGTTCGCGCGCCAGCGCCTCGGCGCGCTCCTGCGCGAGCGCGCGGGCGCGCGCCGCCTCGATCGCGGAACGTTCGGCCGCCTCGCGCGCCTCGAGCTGCGCCGCGGCGCGCTCCTGCGCCGCGATGCGCGAGCGCGCCTCGGCCTCCAGGCGGCGCTCGGCGTCGGCGCGGGCGAGCGCTTGCGAGGCCGCTTCCTCCTCCGCCACCGCGCGCTCCATCGCCGCCGCGGCCGCGCGGGCCTCGGCTTCCGCCCGCTCCCGTGCCGCGGCCTGCGCCTGCGCTTCCGCGTGCGCGCGCCGCTCGCTCGCTTCGCGTTCGGCGCTCTCGCGTTCCGCACGGGCAGTCGCCGCCTGCGTCGCCTCGCGCTCCGCCTGCGCCCGGGCCGCGGCGGCCGCCTCGGCCTCGCGCTCGGTCGCGTGGCGCGCCGCGGCCGCCCGCTCCGCGCGCTCCTCCGACTCGCGCCGCGAGCGCGCCGCTTCCGCGGCGAGCCCCTCCTCGCGCGCACGCTCCGCGGCGACGCGTTGCAGC
>DASUXK010000125.1:0-2480 GCA_036377935.1 Usitatibacter sp. | reverse complement strand
CTCGTTGCGCGACCCTACGTGGTAGACGACCATGAAGGTCGCGACCGGCCGCGTGCGGTCCTGCACCGCCAGCAGCGTCATGCCGTTCGACTTGAGGCGGTATTGCGTGACGCCGCGGAAGGTCTCGACCGCCTCCACGTTCGCCGGAAGCGCCGCGGCCCACTGCGAGGCGGCGATCGCGGCGGCCGCCGCGAGGATGTGAAGCGCGCGCGCGATCACGGCCGCGCGCACATCACGGTGCCCTCCATCGCCCAGCCCTTGCGTCCCATCTCGCGCCACGTCGAGTCGCTGGTCGTGAAGCGGTGGTTGGAGTCGTTGCGCACGAAGCCGTTGTTGTACGCGCGCATCACCTGGAGGTAGCCGGTGGGGCACGCGCCGTTCGCGTCCACGGGGCGGATGTGGAAGCCGGTGCCCTCGTAGAACCAGCCGCCGTTGCGCTTCACGAGGTCGCACTCTTCCGGCTCGGCGGTGAAGAAGTGCGAGTTGGGCCCGCCCGAGAGCCCGCCGTAGAAGCGGCACACGGGCACCGCGCCGAACGCGGGATTCGCGGGCGGCGTGAGCCACGCCTTGAACGCCTGGTTCGTGAGCTCCCAGCCCGGCCCCGCCGCGCCGGCGAGGATGCCCTCGATCTCGTCCGGGCCCGCCGCGACGAAGTAGTGGCCGAGCACCGTGTTGTAGAACTCCACCGCCTCGGTCTCGCCGTCGCTGTTCGACGAGGGCACGTGCACGTCGAGGATCACGTGGTCCTCGCGCCCGCCGACGACCTGGTCCATCCTGATGAAGCGCGCCATGGCGGTGGGGTCGAGCGGGTTCGGCACGTAGGCGTCGAGGAACGTGAGCGTCCAGGTGAAGAGGTCGCCCGCGTCCTCCGGGCGCAGCTCGTGCTGGCCGGCGACGAATTCCACCATGTAGCGCGACGACTGGAACTGGTCCACGGCCTCCTTCGCCATTCCGAGCGGCGCGGTCGTGTCGGCCGTTCCGGAGATCGCGAGGAACGGGCGGTTCACCGACTTCGCGCCCGATTGGCCGGAGCAGAACGCGGGAAGGAAGGACCAGCCGGCGAATGGCACGTAGCCCACGGCCGCCTTGATGCGCGGATCGTGCACCGCCGCGTCGCCGCAGCTCTTGTCGAGCGTGGTGGTGACCTGCGCGCCCAGGAGCAGCATCATCGCCTCGCCGCCGAGGCTCGCGCCGAAGCCCACGATGCGGTCCGAATCGATGCCGGGCGCATATCCCGGATCGGCGAGGAGCTTGTCGACCATCACCTTGAGCGAGAGCGGGCGCATGAGCTGCATCTCGACCACCCGGTCGAACTGGTCGTAGAGGTAGTAGACGTCGTTCACGTCGCCCAGGTGTATCCGGGAGAATCGCGGATCGCCGTGGAAGGGGGCCGCGACCATGAACCCCTGCGAGGCGAGCTGCACGACCGCCTGGATGTAGCCCGAGTCGATCGGGCTTCCCGTGAGGCCGTGGGAGAACACGATCAACGGGAGCCGCATCGGCGGCGACTCGTTCAGGTCGTAGCCGGGGTAGTACTCCGCCGTGGAGATGATCTTCGGCGCGGCGCCCGGCTGCGCCATGCGCGGAACGATATCGCCGGTCAGCGGCAGCTTGTAGTCGGGGTCCGTGTTCGCGGCCGTGGTCGGATAGCAGACGATCGCCGCGAAGGTGACGAGGTCGCCGGCGTGGCCGGGATACACGGAGCGCTCGTCCGGCACGAGCGCGTCGTAGACGAACGCCGATTCCGGATGCGCGAGGATCTCCGTCACGTAATGGTCGGTGCCGTTCACGGGAAATCCGTCCCAGTAATCGGACGCGACCGTGCCGGGCGCCATGCGGCTCGTGTCCTGCTCGACGTTCGAGCACGCCACCGGGAAGTGGCCCGCCGGAAGCGGGTTCACGATCTGCGTGTGGTTGAACGCGAAGGCGGGGGCGGCGGCGAGGAGCGCCAGCGTCGCCAGCCAGCGACGAAGAACGCGTCGGGGCGAGGTAGAATCCATGCATTGGATTATAGGTGCCGCCACCCCCGGATGGACGACAGCGAGAAGGTCCGCCGCATCCTGCGCCACGCGAAGACGATCGCCGTCGTCGGGCTTTCCGCCCAGTGGCATCGCCCCAGCTATTTCGCCGCCAAGTACATGCAGGAGCACGGCTACCGCGTGATCCCGGTGAATCCCACGTACCCGGAGATCCTCGGCGAGAAGAGCTACAAGTCCCTGCGCGACGTTCCAGGGAAGGTGGACATCGTCGATTGCTTCCGCAAGAGCGCCGAGATTCCCGCCATCGCCGACGACGCCATCGCGATCGGCGCGAAGGTGCTGTGGATGCAGCTCGGCGTGGAGAACGGCGATGCGCGGCGCAAGGCCGAGGCCGCGGGGCTCGAGGTGGTCGAGAACCGCTGCGTGAAGATCGAGCACGGCCGCTTCTTCGGCGGGCTCGGCTGGGCGGGCGTGAACACGAAGGTGATCTCGGCGAAGCGC
>DASUXK010000124.1:0-29089 GCA_036377935.1 Usitatibacter sp. | reverse complement strand
CGAAACGCCGATGCCCTGCCCGTAGCCGATGGTCGCCTGCTCGACGGGGCGCCACTCCGACCAGGGACGCACGAGTCCCTTGGCCGCGCCGGGAAAGCCGATCTCGGGCGCCACGCCGAAGCCGAGGTCGCGGTAGAACGGACCCATCCGCTCGGGGGACATGCGCAGCATGATCTTGGCCGTGCCGATGTTGGACGACTTCTGGATCACCTGGCTCACCGTGAGCAGGCCGTGCGGATGCGAGTCGTGGATCGGCCATCCGCCGATGCGCATCCACCCCGGCGCGGTGTCGATCACCGTGGCCGGCGTCACGATGCCGTCGTCGAGGGCGGCCGCGATCGTGAACGGCTTCATGGTCGAGCCGGGCTCGAAGAGGTCGGTCACGGAGCGGTTGCGCGTCTGGCGCGGCGTGAGGTTCGCCCGGTTGTTCGGGTTGAAGTCGGGCATGTTCACGAGCGAAAGGATCTCGCCGGTGCGCGCGTCGAGGATCACGAGCGAGCCGCCCTTCGCGTGGTGCGCGGCCACGGCGGCCTTGAGCTCGCGATGCGCGAGGAACTGCAGCCGCTCGTCCACCGCGAGCACGACGTCCTCGCCGTCGCGCGGCGGGCGCACGCTCTCGACGTCCTCGACGATGCGGCCCTTGCGGTCGCGGATCACGCGGCGGCTGCCCGGCGTGCCGGCGAGCCGGTCCTGCTCGGCGAGCTCCACCCCTTCCTGCCCGTTGTCGTCCACTCCGGTGAATCCCACGACGTGCGCCATGACGGCCCCCGCCGGGTAGTAGCGCCGGTATTCGCGCTGCTCGAACACCCCGGGGATGCGCAACGCCATCACCTTCGCCGCGCGGTCGGGCGAAATCTGGCGCTTGAGATAGACGAACTGGCGATCCTTGCTGGCAATCTTCTGGCGGATCTCGGCCACGTCCATGTCCAGGGCCCGGGCGAGCGCGCGCACCCGCGGCGCCTCGGCCTCGACGTCGTCGGGGGAGACCCAGATGGACTCCACGGGCGTGGAAATGGCGAGCGGATGCCCGTTGCGGTCGAGCACCGCGCCGCGCGAGGCGGGCATCTCGATCGCGCGGGTGTAGCGCGCCTCGCCCTTGGCCTGCAGGAAGCCGTGGTCCATGCCCTGCAGGAAGAAGGCGCGCCCGGCGAGCACCGCGAAGCCGAGCGTGGTGAGCACGAGCACGAAGCGCGAGCGCCAGCCCTCGAGCTTCAGGCGCAGCTCCGGCGTGCGCATCTCGTACCTCATCGCGCCTTCGCCGGTGCGGCCGCGGGCACGCCCGTGCGGTCGATGATGACGGTGGTCGCGGGATCGGCGAAATGCATGCCGAGGTGCTGCGAGGCGAACGCCTCCACGCGCTTGTGCGTGGCCCAGGTACCCTGCTCGAGCTGCAGCTGCGTCCACTCCTCGTCGAGCCGCTGGGCCTCGGAGCGCTCGGCGTCGAGCTCGGCGAAGACCTTGCGCTCGCGGTGCTGCGCGGTCACCACGCCCAGGGCGCAGGCGATCGCCGCCGCGAGGAGGAGCGCGTTCAGGCGGCCCATGTCAGCGCGCCTTCTGCGCCACGCGCAGCACGGCGCTGCGTGCGCGCGGGTTGCGGCGGATCTCCGCCTCGGTGGGCTTCACCGCGCGCCCGATCGTCCTGAGCTCCGGGGGAGGGAGCTCGGAGGCGCGCACCGGCACGCCGCGGGGGAAGCGGTCGGCGGTGGAGCGCTCGCGGATGAAGCCCTTCACGATGCGGTCCTCGAGCGAATGGAAGCTGATCACGGCCAGCCGCCCGCCCGGCTCGAGGAGGGCGGCCGCCTGGGGCAGCGCTACCTGGAGCTCTTCAAGCTCCTGATTGACGTGAATCCGTAGAGCTTGAAAGGTGCGGGTCGCCGGATGCTGCCCCGGCTCGCGCGTGCGAACCGCGCCACCCACGATCTCGGCAAGCTGCCGCGTGGTCCGGACAGGCTCGCGGCGCCGTGCCGCAACAATCGCTGCTGCAATCGATTTAGCAAACCGTTCTTCCCCATAGGCTCTGATGACCTCCCTGATGTCGTTTTCTTCTGCGCGCGCGAGCCACCCGGCGGCGGATTCGCCGCGCGAGGGATCCATGCGCATGTCGAGCGGGCCGTCGCGCAGGAAGCTGAAGCCGCGCGCGGGCTCGTCGAGCTGCGGCGAGGAGACGCCGAGATCGAGGAGGACGCCCGCCACGCGCTCGACTCCGCGCTCCGCCAGCACCTGTCGCATTTGCGAGAACCGTGCGTGGATCAGCTCAAGACGCGGATCTTCGAGCGCACCACCCGATAGCGCCGCGGGGTCCTGATCAAGAGCGAAAAGTCTTCCGCGAACACCGACACGGGCGAGGATGGCCTTGCTGTGCCCGCCGCGGCCAAAGGTGGCATCGACATAGGTCTTGCCTTCGCGGACGTCGAGGGCAGCGACTGCTTCTTCGAGTAGGACCGGGACATGGGAAACCTCGCTCACGGGGGAAAGGAGTCGACGCTGGGCCTTGCGCTCTCCGCGGGGAGCGGCTTCGGACCCAGGGTCGTCGGCCGCGTCACAGAGAGAAGTTCTCCATCCCCGGAGGCAGCGTCGGACTGCCCCCGGTCCTCAGGGTCTCGAGCTGAGCCTTCCACGCCTCGAGGTCCCAGATTTCGAAGTGGGATCCCTGCCCGACGAACATCACCTGCTTCGTGATGCTCGCGAAGTCGCGCAGCTCGGGCGGGATGAGCAGGCGGCCGGCCGAATCCGGCTCGACCTCCTGCGCGAAGCCGACCAGCAGGCGCTTCCAGAGGCTCGCTTGCCGGTCGAGGCTGGGAAAGGACATGACCTGGGCGCGGATCGGCTCCCAGGCGGGCGCGGGATAGAGCAGCAAGCAGTTGTCCGGGTGCGCAGTAAGCACCAACTTAATGGTGCCGCCCTGGGTGAGGGGGTCGCGGGCGCGCGTCGGGACCGCCATGCGCCCTTTCGCATCCAGATGAATCTGGTTTGCCCCCTGGAACACCCTCTCCCCCACGTTTTCCCACTTCCGCACACTGTAGAGAGCGAGCTACAGGCCGTCAAGGGGAGAAATGAGGCAAATTTTGCTTGCGGGACAAAGGCTTAGCGCGTTGGCGGCCCCCGCTTTCTGTGAATGCCTTTCTTTATTATTCAATTATTTACGGCGGTTACTTCAAGTGATGGGCGAAGAGTGGCTCACCTGGCGAGCTACCGCCGTGCTAGCGCGCCCAAAGAAAAAGGGCCCGTTTCCGGGCCCTTTTTTCGACGCGCGCCCCGACGGCGCTTCGCGTCAACCGCCTCCCTTGTGCCCGCGGCCGTGGGTGGCGCCGTGGCCGTTGCCGCCCCCCTGCGCGGTGGTGATGCCGGAGCCCGAAGCGCCGGCGCCCGCGCCGGTCACCAAGCCCGCATTGCCGTGGCCCGAGCCGAGGGCCGCGCCGGTCAGGACCCCGGCGCTGCCGCCGTTCGCCGTGACGAGCCCGCGCCCGTACGCGTTGCCGTGACCGCCACCCATCGAGCCCCCGGCCGTGACCAGGCCTCGCGCCGAGCCCCCGGCCGCGCCCGATGCCGTGGTGATGCCGCGCGACGAATGCCCGTTGCCCGCGAGCGCCGATCCCGAGCCGTTCGCGGTGACGATGCCGGCGCGGCCATGGCCGTGGCCGTGCACCGAGGCCGAAGCGCCGCCGCCGTTCGCGGTGACGATGCCGCCGCTCGTCGCGCCGTGCGTCGTGCCGCCGCTCGCGGTGCGCAGGCTCTTGGAGGCGAGCGTCGACGTCGAGGCCGAGTCGCCCGTCGAGAGGGATGCCATCCTCGCGTGGGCCGACTTGAGCGAGCTCACGACGGGACCGAGCTTGGTGCCCTCGGCCTGCGCGATCCGTCCCCAGCCCATTCCGTCCGCGCGCATCTCGAGCACGCCCTTCACGTCCACCACGGTGCCGTCGGCCTGCGTGATCGAGCCGCCGGTGAGCGCCGCCTGGAGCTGCTCGGCGGTGGGATCGGTGATTCCGAGGTTGGCGAGCTCGGCCTTGGCGAGCGCGAGCGAGATGAACACCTCGCCCCAGCCCATCCTGCCCGTGGGCGGCGTGATGGTGGTGCTCGTCGAGTCCGTCGTCGTGCCGGTCGTGGTGCCGGTCGTGGTGCCGGTCGAGCCGGTCCCGCCGGACGTCGTGCCGGTCGTGCCGGTGCCCGTCGCGTCGGTGGGCGTGGTGAGCGTCACGGACGTGCCGTTGCGCAAGCCGTTCACCAGCGCGAGGGCGTTGTCCTGCGAGCCCGCGAGCGAGGTGAAGCTGGATGCGATGCGCGTCGCGACCCGGGTCTGCCCCGCGTTGGCCGTGGCGGCGTCGATCGAGCCCACCTGCTGGTCGACCTCGCCCGCGGTCTGCGCCCATGCGGCCGGCGCCAGCGCGGTGAGCAGCGCGGCGGACAGAAGTCGAAGTTGGCGTTTCATCGTGATCCTCCGTTAGGTGGTTCCGAAGTACCTCTCCGTCTGCAGGATGATCTCGGTGGCGGTGGCGCTGTCGCGCAGGATCCCGCCGTCCTTCGTGGCGGTGACCATCATCCGCGTGGTCGCCGGCGTGAGCGCCTCGAGCTCGATCTCGATCTCGCGATCGGCGGCCTTCGCCGTGATCGTCTCCGTCGAGCCGTCGCGCTTCGCCTTCACCACCTTGATCTGCATGCGGTGCAGTGCGCCGATCGATGCCTGCTTCACTTGCGCCTGGGGCGCCGTGAACGTCTTGTAGACCATGCCGCCGAGCTGGTGCGAGACCCCGGTGGCCATGCCCACCCCGAGCGCGGTCAACGCGACGGGGACGCAGCCTCCGAGTCCCAGCGCGCAGGCCGCGGCCGAGGCGACCGCGAGTTTTTTCAGCTTCAAGTTGCGCTCCATGTTCCGGTTGATTCGTGCGCGTCGCCGCATCGCGACGCACCGATCATCGGCCGCGACGGCGCGCGCTCCTGTGAAAGCCGTCACAGGAGCGCGAAAAATGGCGGTTTCGTCGCCGCAGGGCGACGGCAGGGTGCAAAACTGACGAATCGCGCCCGGGCGAAGGGCAAGGGCGCGCGGGAAGAAGATGCGAAGCAGGCCGGTAAGCGGGATTCTGTTACGGCCCCCGGGAAGCCCGGAAGGCTATGACGGTCATTCCTCTGGGACGCGCGTCGCCGCGCGCCTCGAGCCACCTACCCGCAGACTCGGTGGGCCACGTCGTCGTCTGCCTACTTGGTGTTGCTCCGCGTAGAGATTGGCCGTTTCACTCCCTCGTCTCGCGACGAAGGCATCGTCACTGTTCCTCTGATCCTCGCCTCACGGCGGACGGGCGTTACCCGCTACGCTGCCCGATGGAGTCCCGACTTTCCTCTGCACGACGGATCGTGCAGCGACCGCCTGGCCTGCTTCGCACGACGGATTCTACGCGCCTGCGCGAGCATTCCCCTCGAGGAGCGAGGAATATTACTTGCCGCGGGCGCGGCGCAATCGCTCGCATGCCGCGCCGCGCGGGCCTATCTTGGCAAAGCGCGTGGCCCACGCGCCGCCGCCGACCTCTCGACGGCGCTTCCCCTCGCAAGGAGCGAACGCCATGAACCTCACCAAGTCCCTCGGTCTCGCCGCCGCCGCGGCGGCGCTGGGCCTCGCGCTGGCCGTGCCCGCCCAGGCCTACCAGCTCGGCACTCCCGAGCAGCGCGCGGAGCAGGCCGCGAAGCAGGGCCCCGAAGCGCTGCGCCGCTTCATCTGGCGCACCCGCATGATCTACGGGCTGGACATCCGCCAGTTCCGCGTGCGGGACTGAGACGCGCGCGCCGCCGCCTCAGCCGGGGGCGGCGGGGCGGAAGTGCGCGGTGTCGTCGTAGAACGCTTCGTGCGCCGTGCCCGGATGCCAACCGGGCACGCCCATCGCGGGAAGCGGCGGCATCGCGCGCGGCGTGGCGAAGCGCACGCGGCTCGCGAAGTGCGCCGCGAGCATCGCATCGACGCGCTCGACCTGCGCCCCGGCGGGCAGCATGAAGAAGAGCTCGTCGACGGGAAGGAACACCGTCTTGGCGGCGATGCCCGCATACGGCGCGAGCGCCTTCTCGTAGAGCGAGTGGCCGAACGCGACGAAGCGCATCGCGCCCTCGAGCTCGGCGCGGCGCCGCCAGAAAAGCGCCTTCCATTCGCGCTCGACGACGAGCTTCAGCAGCGCGGGCGAGCGGGAGGCGATCGCCACGCCGCCCTCGTCGAAGAGCGTGAGCGCATCGCGCTCCGGCCCCCGGCGCATCGCCTCCGCCTCGCCGCGCTCGCCGAGGATCGCCGCGTGCTGCGCGTTGATGCGCGCCTTCGCTTGGGGGAAGGCGATCCAGGCGAGCGCGTTGAAGAGGTCGTGCCAGTCGCGCGGGCGGGTCGCGACCTCGCCGGTGGCGTCGATGCGCGACTCGTAATGCACGCGCGCTTCCGGCGCCTCGTCGCGCGGCGCGACGAAGCGTAGCGGCCGGCCGCTCGCGGTCGCGATCCCTTCGGCCGCGGCGCTGAGCTCCTCGTGCGTGGGCCAGCGATCCGCGGGCAGCCGCGCGATCGCGCCGTGCAGCGGCGCGAAGATCGGCGCGCGCAGCGCTTCCCGCGCCTCGGGCCATTCCATGGGGTCAGCCCGCGAGGCGCCAGCCGAGCTTCTCTCCCGCCCTGAGCGGCACGACGGTCGCGTCGCCGAATCGGTACTCGCGCGGCACTTCCCACTCCGCCTTCTCGAGGGTCACGCGCCCGGCGTTGCGCGGCAGGCCGTAGAAGTCGGCGCCGTGGAAGCTCGCGAATCCTTCCAGCTTGTCGAGCGCGCCCGCGGCCTCGAACGCCTCGGCGTAGAGCTCGAGCGCCGCGTGCGCCGTGTAGATCCCCGCCGCGCCGCAATCGCATTCCTTCGCGCCGCGCGCATGCGGCGCGGTATCCGTGCCGAGGAAGAATTTCGGGTTGCCCGAGGTCGCGGCCTTCACGAGCGCGCGCCGGTGCTCCTCGCGCTTGATCACCGGCAGGCAGTAATGGTGCGGGCGGAAGCCGCCCGAGAAGAGCGCGTTGCGGTTGAGGAGCAGGTGGTGCGCGGTGACCGTGGCGCCGACGTTCGCCGGCGCGCGCTCGACGAACTCCGCGGCCTCGCGCGTGGTGATGTGCTCGACCACGACCTTGAGCCGCGGATGGCGCGCGAGCAGGGGTGCCAGCACGCGCTCGAGGAAGACGGCCTCGCGATCGAAGACGTCGACCGCGGGATCGGTCACCTCGCCGTGCACGAGGAGCGGCATCCCGGCCTCCTGCATCGCGCCGAGCACGTCGTCGCACTTGCGGATGTCCGTCACGCCGGAGGCGGAGTTCGTGGTCGCGCCGGCCGGGTAGTACTTGACCGCCTTCACCACGCCGGAAGCGCGCGCCCTCCCGATCTCCGCGGGCTTCGTGTCGTCGGTGAGGTAGAGCGTCATGAGCGGCTCGAAGCGCGCATCCTTCGGCAGCGCGGCGAGGATGCGCTCGCGGTAGGCCTCGGCCATCGCGACGCTCACCACGGGGGGCTTCAGGTTCGGCATGACGATGGCGCGCGCGAACTGCCGCGCGGTCGCCCCCGCCACCGACGCCATCGCCGGGCCATCGCGAAAATGCACGTGCCAGTCGTCGGGGCGGGTGATCGAGATCGATTCGGGCATGACGCGATTATCCCATCACCGCCGAGCGGACCCTCACCCCCCGCCCCCTGGAGTCGAACGCCCCGACTAGTCGGGCCCCCCCGGGGAGAGGGTGCCCTTCAGCTCGAGCGCGAGCGCATACAGCTCGTTGCGCTTGCCGCCCGTGAGCTTCACCGCGAGCGCCACCGCCTGCTTCACGGGCAGCTCCGCGAGGAGCGCCCCGAGCACGGTGCGGGGATCGAGCGCCGCGCGCGGCTCGAACGGCCGGCCCTCGATCACGAGGACGAACTCGCCGCGGCGGCGATCCGCGTCCGCCTCGATCCACTCGCGCGCGGCGGCGAGCGGCACGCGCGCGATCGACTCGAAGCGCTTGGTGAGCTCGCGCGCGATCACGACGTCGCGCTCGCCCAGCGCCTCGTGCAGGTCGGAAAGGGTCTGGACGATGCGGTGCGGCGACTCGAAGAGCGCGATGGCCCAGGGAGCGGCGGCGAGCGCCGCCAGCCGCTCGCGCCGCTCCCCGCCCTTGGCCGGAAGGAAGCCCGCGAACACCACGCCCTCGAAATCGAGCCCGCTCGCCGACAATGCCGCGGTGAGCGCGCTCGCGCCCGGCACCGGCACGACGCGCAGCCCCGCCTCGCGCGCCTTCGCCACCACGATGCGCCCGGGGTCGCTCACGCCCGGCGTGCCCGCGTCGCTCACCAGCGCGACGGCCTCGCCCTGCGCGATCGCGCCGCAGACGCGCTCGGCCGCGGCCGTCTCGTTGTGCTCGTGCACGGCCACCACGCGCGCCCGGATGCCGAAGTGGGCGAGCAGCGCGCGGGTGACCCGCGTGTCCTCGGCCGCGATCCAGTCGGCGCGAGCGAGCGTGTCGAGCGCGCGGTGCGTGACGTCGCCGAGGTTCCCTATGGGCGTCGCGACCACATATAATCCGGGTTCCAACGCCGTGCCGCGCGCATCCCGCGCCTGCGGCGCATCGGAGCCCGCGCCGCCCTTCCCCATGTCGCGCTTCAACGCGATCCTCCTTCTCGCTCTCGCCGCGTTCGTTTCGCCCGCATTCTCGGACGACGCGCCGGACAGCACAACAACGCGCGCGCGGATCGTGCGCCCGTTGCCGCCGCCGCAAGGCGAGGTGCTGCGCCCCGGGAACGTCGCGCCGCCGCAGCCGCAGCCTGCCGACATCGACCCCGAGACGGGGCTCGCGCGCAGCACGGTCGTGCGCCCGCTGCGCGAGTTCCCCGCGCCGCCCGGTGCGCGCGCCGCGCCGCAAGGCGGCGTGCCGCCGGGCGCCGTCGCCGGCCCGCGCGCGCCGGGGCACATCGCGCTCATCCTGCCCACCGCCTCGCCCGCGCTGGGCAAGCTCGCCGACGCGGTCCGCCAGGGGTTCGCCACCGCCGTGAAGGTGGGCGGGCGCGACGGCCCGCCGGTCGACCTCATCGCGATTCCCGACGAGGGCGATTCGCTCCTCGCCGCGTGCCGCCAGGCGCAGGCGGGCGGGGCCATCCTCGTGGTCGCCGCGATCACGCGCGGCGGCGCCTCCACGCTCGCGCAGAGCGATTGCGCGCGCCAGCCGGTGCTCGAGCTGAACGAGCCCCAGGGCATCCGGCCCGAGGAATTGCCGCCCAACCTCTTCACCGTGTCGCTGTCCACCGAGCGCGAGGCGGCGCAGGTGGCGCTGATGGCGGTGGCCGACGGGCACCGCTCGGCGATCGTGATCGCCTCGTCCACGCCGCTCGCGCGGCGCGTCGAGGAGGCCTTCGAGCGCGAGTGGACGCGCGCGGCGGGCGAGGTGAAGCGCGTGCCGTTCGAGGGCGACCCCGACGAGGCGCTCGCGCTGCGCGCCTCGCTCGAAACCTCCTCCGCCGACATGGCCTTCATCGCGCTGGATCCGGGGCAGGCGCGGGCGATCCGTCCCTATATTCCCGCGACGCTTCCGCTCTACGCCACGTCGCTCAGCGTGAACCCCCGCGCCGAGACCCTCGTCAACCTGGACCTGCAGGGTCTGCGTTATCTGGAAATGCCCTGGTTCATCCAACCCGACCACTCCGCCGTCATGGTGTACCCGCAGCCCGCCACGCCGATGTCCGTGGACCAGGAGCGCCTGTACGCCTTCGGCATCGATGCCTACCGCCTCGCGCTGCACCTGCTGCGCGGCGAGGCGCGCAAGTCGCCCCTCGACGGCGTGACGGGCAAGATCACGCTCGGCCCCGGCAACACGTTCGAGCGCACCCTCACGCCCGCCGAGGTGGATGGCGGCCACGTGATCCCGCTGCGCGCCACGCCGTGATCGCCATGGGCAAGCGCACGCCGGCGCAGGCCTCGGGCGGCGCCGCCGAGGAGGCCGCGGCACGCTTCCTCGCGCGCCGGGGCGTGCAGATCCTCGCCCGCAACTACCGCACGCGCCTGGGCGAGATCGATCTCGTCGCGCGCGAAGGCGCCACGCTCCTCTTCGTGGAGGTGCGCCTGCGCCGCGATGCGCGCTACGGCGGCGCGGCGGCGAGCATCGATGGGCGCAAGCGCATGCGCATCGAGCGCGCGGCGCGCCAGTACCTCGCGCGCCTCGGCCGCGAGCCCGCCTGCCGCTTCGACGTGGTGACGCTGGATGGCGACAACGTCGAATGGCTGCGGGGCGCTTTCGAAACCGCTTAATATCGGGACATGGACCTCACCGCGCACCTGAGAACGCATTTCGAGGAAGGCGTCGAGCTGCGCCGGCGCATGGCCGAAACGCTCCCCGCGCAAATCGCGCGCGCGGGCGAGGCGCTCGCCGCGGCGTTGAAGGCCGGGCGCAAGGCGCTCGCCTGCGGCAACGGCGGCAGCGCGGCCGACAGCCAGCATTTCGCCGCGGAGATCGTGGGCCGCTTCGAGCGCGAGCGCCCCGGCATGCCCGCCATCGCCCTCACCGTGGATAGCTCGGCGCTCACCGCCATCGCCAACGACTACGACTGGGACCGCGTGTTCTCCAAGCAACTGCAGGCGCTCGGCCGCGCCGGCGATTACCTGCTCGCGATCTCCACCTCGGGCAACTCGAAGAACGTCGTCGAGGCGGTGCGCGCCGCGCATGCGAAGGACCTCGCGGTGATCGCGCTCACCGGCCGCGACGGCGGCGAGATGGGCCGCATGCTGCGCCCCGGCGATTTCCACCTCAACGTCGCCCATCCCCGCACCATGCGCGTGCAGGAGATGCACCTCACGGTCATCCACTGCCTGTGCGAGGTCGTCGACAACGTGATTTTCGGAGAGAAGAGATGATCCGCATGCGTTCCGCCCCCCTGCTCGCCCTCGCCCTCGCCGTCGCGCCGTTCCTGCAGGGCTGCGTGCCGCTGGTCGCGGCCGGCGCCGCCGGCACGGCCCTCATGGCGCAGGATCGCCGCACCACCGGCGTGTACATCGAGGACGAGAACATCGAGATCAAGGCCATCGGCAAGTTGCACGAGATCCCCGGCATCCACGTGAGCGCCACGAGCTTCAACGAGCGCGTGCTCCTCACCGGCGAGGTGCCCGACCAGGCCACGAAGAAGCGCGTGCAGCAGGCGATCCGCACCATCCCGAGCGTGCGCGAGGTGATCGACGAGACGCAGATCGCCGGCGCCTCCTCGCTCGCCTCGCGCGGCAACGACGCGCTCATCACCTCGAACGTGAAGGCCCGCATGCTGAAGGACCCGCGCTTCTCCGCCGCGCAGGTGAAGGTGGTCACCGAGGCGGGCGTCGTGTACCTCATGGGCCTCGTCAGCCACGCCGAGGCGGAAGCCGCGTCGGAAGTGGCGCGCACCACGAGCGGCGTGCAGCGCGTGGTGAAGGAGTTCGAGTACCTCCCGGGCTGATCGCGTTGGGCGCGCCCGCCTTCGAAGCGAAGATCTGCGCGCCGGGCGAGCTCGGCGCGCGCGCCAGGCGCATCGCGCGCCCCGCGGTCTTCACCAACGGCGTGTTCGATATCCTGCATCGCGGCCACGTGACCTATCTCGCCCAGGCGCGCGCACTCGGCGCCTCGCTCGTGGTGGCGCTCAACTCGGATGCCTCGGTGCGCCGCCTCGGCAAGGGCGGCGACCGCCCGGTGAACGCGCTCGAGGACCGCATGGCCGTGGTTGCCGCGCTGGAAAGCGTCGCGCTCGTCACGTGGTTCGAGGAGGACACGCCGCTCCAGGCCATCCTCGCCTGCCGTCCGGAGCACCTCGTGAAGGGCGGCGACTGGAGCGTGGAGCGCATCGTGGGCGCCGCCGAGGTGAAGGGATGGGGCGGCCAGGTGCACTCCATCCCCTTCCTGCACGAGACTTCCACCACCCGCATCCTCGAGCGCATCCGCCGATGAACGACCTCGCCGCCCCCGTCCTCCTCGAGCGCCTGCGCGCCATCGTGGGCCCCCGGGGGCTCGTCGATGCCGGCGCCGAGGAGCCGTTCCTGGTCGATTGGCGCGGGCAGTACCGCGGCAAGGCCCTCGCCGTCGTGAAGCCCGCGAGCACGCAGGAGGTGGCGCAGGTGGTCGCGCTCCTCGCCGCCGAGCGCGTGGCCATGGTGCCGCAGGGCGGCAACACGAGCCTGTGCGGCGCGTCGGTCCCCGATGCGTCGGGCACGCAGGTGGTGATCAACCTCTCGCGCATGAACCGCGTGCGCGCCGTCGATCCCGACAACAACACGATGACGGTCGAGGCGGGCTGCGTGCTCGCGGCGCTGCAGCAGGAGGCCGATCGCCACGGCCGCCTCTTCCCGCTCTCGCTGGGCTCGGAGGGCAGCTGCGAGATCGGCGGCAACCTCTCCACCAACGCGGGCGGCACCGGCGTGCTGCGCTACGGCAACACGCGCGAGCTCGTGCTCGGCCTGGAGGTCGTGCTCGCCGACGGGCGGGTTTGGGAGGGCCTGCGGGGGCTACGCAAGGACAACACCGGCTACGACCTGAAGCACCTCTTCGTGGGCGCGGAGGGCACGCTCGGCATCATCACCGCGGCGGTGCTGAAGCTCTTCCCGAAACCCACGGCGCAGGCCACGGCCTTCGTCGCGGTGGAAAGCCCGGCGGTCGCGGTGGCGCTCCTCGGCAAGCTGCGCGAGCGCTGCGGCGAGCGCATCACCGGCTACGAGCTCATGGCGCGCGTGTGCCTCGATCTCGTCCTCGCCCACATGCCGGGCACGCGCGATCCCCTCGCCGGGCGCCACCCGTGGTACGTCCTCGTCGAGCTTTCCGACAGCGGAGAAGGCGAAGCGCTGCAGGCCCTGCTGCAATCGGCGCTCGAGGCGGCCGCGGAGGAAGGCCTCGTCCTCGATGCCGCGCTCGCCGCGAGCGAAGCGCAGCGCGCCGCGCTCTGGAAGATCCGCGAGGACATCTCGGAGGCGCAGAAGCAGGACGGCCCTTCCATCAAGCACGATGTCTCGGTGCCCGTGAGCCGCGTGCCGCGGTTCATCGAGGAGGCCGATGCCGCGCTCGAAGAACGCTTCCCCGGCATCCGCATCGTCGCCTTCGGCCACGTGGGCGACGGCAACGTGCACTACAACTGCGGCAAGGCCGAGCGGCAGGCGGCGGAGCAGTTCTTCGCCGGGGCGCCCGAGGTGAACCGCGTGGTCTACGACATCGTGACCTCGCTCGGCGGCTCCATCAGCGCCGAGCACGGGCTGGGCGCGCTCAAGCGCGAGGAGATCACGCGCTACAAGGGCGCGCTGGAGCTCGAGCTCATGCGCTCCATCAAGCGCACGCTCGACCCGCACGGCCTCATGAACCCGGGGAAGGTGCTCTAGCGCGCGGCGACCGCCGCGCCTTCCTTCCAGCGCATCGCCTGCATGCGCACCACGTCGGGCATCGACTTCGCCTCCGCGTAGCGCTCGCGCAGCCAGCGCGCGTCGTTCTGCTCGTCGTTCGCCATCTGGCGGATCGCCTGCAGGGGCTCGGAAGCCTCGAGGGCGGCCGCCTCCGGGGCGATGCGGTCCAGCGTCTCGAGCAGGTGCTCGCGCAGGCGGATGCTCGCGCGCGAGTGGGGATCGATCACCTGCGCCTCGAAGCCGAAGCGGCACGCCTGGAAGCGGTTGTAGCCGTAGACGCGGTACTGGGGCTCGAGCGGGCGTCGGTCGCGGTGCGCGAGCAGATGCGCCGAGAGCGTCTGCGCGTACGCGGCGAGCTGCGCCGCGCCCTCGATGGTGAGCGGCGTGTCGCAGATGCGGATCTCGATCGTGCCGTACTCGGGCTTGGGACGGATGTCCCAGTAGAAATCCTTCATGCTCGCGACGATGCCGTAGCCCGCCATCTCGTCGAAGTAGCGGTTGAACTCGTCCCAGGTGCGCACCGGCGGCATCTGGCCGGAGAGCGGGAAGGCGGACACCGCGTGCAGGCGCGAGGTCTCGAACGACGTGTCCACGCCCTGCGAGAAGGGCGAGGAGGCCGAGAGCGCGATGAAGTGCGGCATGTACGGCGCGAGCGCGTGCGTGAGGTAGACGCCGTCGTCGCCGCTCTCCACGCCGATGTGGATGTGCTGGCCGAACACCGTGAACTGCTTGGCGAGGTAGCCGTAGAGCGTGGAGACGTGCAGGAAGCGCTCCGAGGCGAAGATGCGCCGCTCCTGCCACTGGTGGAACGGGTGCGCGCCGCCGCCGGCGATGGCGATGTTCAGCCGCTCGGCCTCGTCGGTGATCGCATCGCGCACGACGCGCAGCTCCTCGAGCAGCTTCGCGTGGCGCCGGTTCACCGCCGAGTTGATCTCGATCATGCTCTCGGTGATCTCGGGCTTCACCTCGCCGGGAAGCTTGCGCTTGGCGAGCCGCGCGAGGAGGTCGGGCGCGCCGCGGCCGAGGTTGTAGTCGCGCGTGTTGAGCACCATCAGCTCCAGCTCGACGCCGAAGGTGAGGGGCTCGGAGCGGTTGAACTCGAGCGGCATGGTCAGTCTCCGGGCGTGGACACGCGCACGGCCATGCGGGTGGTCGCGGCGGGATCGACGGGCACGGCGTCGCCCGCGAAGCGCAGCCCCCATTGCACGACGAAGGGCCCCACGAGCTCCATCAGCAGGATCGCGGCGAGGAGCACCGCCGAGAGCTCGTCGCCGAAGGCGGGAAAGAGCCGCGAGATGTCGTGCTGCATGAGGAGCGCCAAGCTGGACATGGGCAGCATCGCGGCGCCCAGCCCGAGCGCCTGGCGCACGCGCAGGCCGCCGACCGGAGCGATCGCGAGCACGCCCGTCACCTTGCCGGCGGCGCGCGCGAGCGCGACGAGCAGCCCCACGAGGCCGCCCGAGACCAGCGACTGCAGCGGCAGGCTCGCGCCGGTGATCACGAAGAGCACGATGTAGAGCAGGCGCCCGACCGGCGCGAGGTTCACGTTGAGCAGGTCGTAGCTGCGATCGTCGTTGCGCGCGAACAGGCCGAAGGAAAGGAGCGCGAGGATCACGGGGAGCTTCAACATCGTCGCGAGCCCCACCGCGCACACCACCATCCCGGCGATGAGGGCGAAGTGCACCTCGCGCGTCTTCTCGATGTGGCGCGCGATGGCGCGCGAGATCCACGACATCAGCGCGCCCAGCAGCAGCGAGCCGAGGAAGAGGTAGAGCGGCTGCAGGAACGCGACCTCGAGCTGCGACTGCGCCTCGTAGTGCGCGGAGCCCAGCAGGATCGTCACGAGGATCGAGGAGACGAGGCCGTTCAGCGCGGTGAGGTTCATCGCGCGCTCCGTCACCTGCCCGTCGGCGCGCGAGTCGTGCACGATCAGCATGAGCACCGCGGGCGACGTCGTCATCGCGATCGCCGCCGCGAGGCCGGCCTTCACGGGATCGAACCGGAAGACGAGGAGCGTCACGAGCACCGCGAAGAACGCGAGCAGGCTCTCGGCGAATCCGCACGCGGCGATGGTCCAGTCGCGCTTCATCCACTTGAGGTCCATGCGCCTTCCGAGATCGAAGAGCACGAGGCCCAGCGCGAGGTCCACGAAGATGCGCCCCTCGTCGAGGAGCGAGCCCATGCCCATCGCCTTCGTGAACGGCGCGAGGAGGAACCCCACGACGACGTAGCCGATGATGCGCGGCGTGCGCGCGATGCGCGCGATCTCCCCGCCGAGCATTCCCGCGACGAGCAGCACCCCGAAGAGCAGCGGGTAGCTCAGCGTGAACGGAAGCGTCGGAAGGAACGAGAAATTCATACCCGGTAGAATGGCATAACCGCGCTTGGATTGGGCCTCGTGAGAAAAAGTTTCTTCCAGAACACGATCGCGCTCGTCTACGATTTCGACGGCACGCTCTCGCCGCAGCCGATGCAGGAATACACGGTGCTTCCGAAGATCGGCGTGGAGCCCGCGGAGTTCTGGGCGATGGTCAACCGCGAGGCGCGCGAGACCGAGTCGGACCCGATGCTCGTGTACATGCGCCACATCCTCGAGGCGCTCGAGCGCGTGCGCGTGGACGTGAAGCGCGAGGACTTCGCCGCGATGGCGCGCGCGATCGAGTACTTCCCCGGCGTGGCGACGTGGTTCTCGCGCATGAACGCGTACGTGAGGAAGCGCAGCCGGGGCCAGGCGCGCCTGCAGCACTACCTCATCTCCGCGGGGCAGAAGGAGATCCTCGACGGCGTCTCGATCCGGCGCCACTTCAAGCGCATCTACGCGTCCGAATACCACTTCAACCACCACGGCATCGCCACGTTCCCGAAGCTCCTCGTGACCGACACCATCAAGACGCAGTTCCTCTTCCGCATCAACAAGGGGATCGAGGCGGTGACCGAGTCGATCAACGAGCACATGCCCGAGGACGAGCGCCCGATCCCGTTCCAGAACATGGTGTACGTGGGCGACGGCATGACGGACGTGCCCTCGATGGCGCTCACGAAGAAGAGCGGCGGGCACACGGTGGCGGTGTACGACCCGCGCGGCGGCAAGGGCCGCGCCACCTGCGTGAAGCTTCTCGAGGCGGGGCGCGCCGACTTCATCGCGGAGGCGGACTTCCGCGCGGGCAGCCGGCTCACGAAGCGCGTGCAGCTCCTCCTCGACGCGATCGTCGCGGACATCGCGTACCGGAGGGAAGCGTTCGAGTGCCGCGCGGAAAACGAGCGGCCCTCTGCCCGGCCCTCTGCCAGCGGAGATGGAGCGACTTGAGCGAGCTCACCTTCCGCGCGCTGCGCGCGCTCGCCGACGGGCGCTTCCATTCGGGCGAAGACGTGGCGCGCGCGCTGGGGCGCTCGCGGGCGACGCTCTCCGAGGCGCTGAAGCAGGCGCCGGAGCTGGGCGTGGAGATCTTCAGCGTGCGCGGCAAGGGGTACAAGCTCGCCGCGCCGATCGAGTTCCTCGACACGCGCGCGATCGACGAGCGCCTCGCCGCCGAAGGCTCGCGCGTGCGGCTGCAAGTGGCCGAACAGGTTGACTCGACCAGCACGCGGCTCCTCGAGCTCGCCGCGGTGGGCGCGCCTTCGGGCACCTGCCTCGCCGCCGAGTGGCAGAGCGCGGGGCGGGGACGGCGCGGGCGCTCCTGGGTCGCGACGGTCGGCGGCAGCCTCACCTTCTCGCTGCTGTGGCGCTTCGAGCGCGGCGCGGGACACCTGGGCGGCCTCTCGCTCGCCGCGGGCGTGGCCGTCGCGCGCGCGCTCGTCGAATGCGGCGTGGCGCGCGCGCAGGTGAAGTGGCCGAACGACGTCGTGGCCGATTTCCGCAAGCTCGCCGGCATCCTCGTCGAGACGAGCGGCGAGATCCAGGGGCCGACGGTCGCGGTGGTCGGCGTGGGCGTGAACTATCGCCTCGGCGAGCGCGCCATCGACCGCATCGACCAGCCGGTGGCGGATGTCGCGGGCTGCGCCTCGCCCGTGCCTTCGCGCAGCGAGCTCCTCGCCGCGCTCCTCTCGCACCTGGGCCGCGTGCTCGACGACTTCGACCGCCGCGGCTTCGCGGGCGTGCGCGACGAATGGCGCGCGCTGCACGCCTACCAGGGCCGTCCCGTGCGCGTGGTGCCGCCGCGCGACGCGCCGTTCGAGGCGCGCGTGGCCGACGTCGCTCCCGACGGCGCGCTCGTCGTGGAGACCGCCGACGGGCGCAGCGTCGCGCTCGCCTCGGCCGAGATCTCGCTGCGCGGCCGGTGAGCGACCGCGCCGATTCCCGCGGCCCCGTGCTCGCGATCGACGCGGGCAACACGCGCATCAAGTGGGGCCTCCACGACGGCGATGCGTGGATCGCGACGGGAGCGGTCGCGACGTCCGAAGCCGCATCGATCGCCGACGCGTGGGCCGCCCTGCCGCGGCTCGCCCACGCGATCGCCTGCAACGTCGCGGGCGCTGAAGTGCAGCGGCGCATCGCCGAGGCGTGCGCGGCGCACGGCGCGAAGCTGCGCGTCGTGACCGCGAGCGCCGCGCAGCTCGGCGTGACCAACGGCTACCGCGATCCCGCGCAGCTCGGGGCGGACCGCTGGGCCGCGCTCGTCGCGGCGCACGCCGTGGGCCCCGGCGCGAAGCTCGTCGTGAACGTCGGCACCGCGCTCACCATCGACGCGCTCGCGGCCGAAGGCCGCTTCCAGGGCGGCCTCATCGTCCCGGGGCCGGACCTGATGCGCAGCGCGCTCGCCTCGGGCACCGCGCGCCTGCCGCTCGCCGCGGGCGCCTTCCGCGAGTTTCCCGATTCCACCGAGGATGCGATCGCGAGCGGCGCGCTGCAGGCGTGCGTGGGCGCGATCGTGCGCATGCGCCACGCGATGACCGGGCACGGCATGGCGCCCGAGCACGTCATCGTTTCCGGGGGCGCCGCGCGCGCGATCGCCCCGCTCCTTCCCATGGCGTTCTCGATCCACGAGAATCTCGTCCTCGACGGGCTCGCCCGCATCGCCCGCCTCACCTGACCGTGTCGCGATTCCTCTTCTTCCTGCTGCTGCTCGCCGCGCTCGCATTCGGCGCCCATCTCTGGCTGAACGCCCAGGCCACGCGCCCCGACGTCTCCGCGCGCGAGATCAACGCCGACGCCGTGCGCATCGTGTCGGTCACGCCGCCCGTGATCGCGGCGCAGGCCGTGGCCGAGCGCCGGCGCGAGACGCAGGCGCTCGCGGGGGCGGCGTGCGTGGAGCTGTCCGGCATCGCGGCGCAGGACGCGGCGCGCGCGCGCGAGGCGTTCGCCACGATGCGCCTGGGCGACCGGCTGAGCGAGCGGCCGGTGGAGGACGTGTCGCGCTTCTGGGTCTTCGTGCCGCCCGCGTCCGACCGCCGCACCGCCGAGGGAACGGTCGCGCAGCTCAAGCGCCTGGGCGTGGGCGACCTTTCGATCCGCCCCGACAACGCGATCTCGCTGGGCGTCTTCTCGAGCGAGGACGCGGCGCGGCGCTTCCTCGCCTCGCTCGCCGCGCGCGGCGTGCACAACGCGCAGGTGGGGCCCTTCACGAAGGAGCTGCGCGGCCTCGCGATGCTGGTGCGCGAGCCCGACACGGAAACCGTCGCGCGCCTCGCGATCCTGCAGCGCGATTTCCCCGGCACGACCCTGCACGCCGTCGCCTGTCCCGCCGCCGAGGCGAAGGCGGCGCGCTAAGCATGCGCATCGTGCCCCGCCTGCTGGCCGCGCTCGCCCTCGCCTGCGCCTGCACCGCCTGCTCGCTCATCGATCCGTACGACATCGTCGGGCGCAACGGGAACGAGCCGGCCGCCATCCCCGACGCGTATGTCCCGCAGGGGGAGCAGCCCCTCGGCCGCGCCGGACGCGAGCGTGCGTTCGACTTCGTCTGGCGCACCATCGCCCATCGCTACCACGATCCGTCGTACAACGGCGTCGACTGGAAGGCCGTGGGGGATCGCTACCGCCCGCTCGCGCTCGACGCGCCCGACGACGCCGCGTTCTGGGACGTGCTCGACCGCATGACCGGCGAGCTGCGCGATTCGCACACGCGCGTCGAATCGCCGCGCGACGTCGAGCTGCGCCGCCACAACCAGGCGATCACGATCGGCATCGCGCTGCTGCCGGTCGAGGGAAGCCTCGCGGTGGCGACCGTCGATCCGCAGTCCGACGCGTGGTGGGCGGGCGTGCGTCCCGGCATGCGCGTCGCCGCCATCGACGGGACGCCCGCGGCGCAAGCCTATGCCGGGCTCCTCGCGCATTCGCGCCGGGCCTCGACGGAGCGCGCGCGGCATTTCGCGGCGATGCGCCGGCTCATCATGCGCGCGCCCGAAGGCACGAAGATCGCCTTCACGTTCGAGCGCGCGGACGGCACGCGCCTCGACGCCGCGCTCACGCGCCTGCGCAAGGACCGCCCGCGGATCGAGACGCACCGCGTGCTTCCCTCGGGCTTCGGCTACGTGCGCTTCTCGCAGTGGAGCATCGGGCTCACGCTGCGCGCGCTGGGCGCCCTCGAGGCGCTGCGCGCGACTCCCGGCCTGGTCATCGACCTGCGCGGCAATCCCGGCGGCTCGGTGCACGCCGTGAACCTCATGCTCGAGCGCTTCTTCGCGAAGCGCACCGGGCTCGGGCGCGCCACGACGCGCGACGGCCGGCCCGTCTCGATGTTCCTGGGCGCCGTGGACATCATCAAGCTGCACCGCGAGGTGGGCGGCGCGCCCGACGCTTACCGCGGCCCCGTCGCGATCCTCGTCGACGGCGGAAGCGCGAGCGGCAGCGAGCTCTTCGCCGGCACGATGCAGGCCGTGGGCCGCGCGAAGGTGGTGGGCCAGCCGAGCTGCGGCTGCCTGCTGGGCTTCCTCGGCTACGCCTCGGTGCCCGGCGGCGCGCAGCTCGCCTACAGCGAGGTGGGCTTCGTGCTCCCGAACGGCCGCCACATCGAGGGCGAGGGCGTGATCCCCGACGTCGAGGTGCCGCTCTCGCTCTCCGACCTGCGCCTCTTCCGCGACCGCACGCTCGAGGAGGCGCAGGCCCTCCTCGCGCGCGAGACGGCGAAGCGGCCGTGAGCGCGCCCGCCTCCGCGCTCAACCCCGGCGTCGCGCGCCGCGAGGTGTGGGCGTGGGCGATGTACGACTTCGCCAACTCCGGCTACACGACCGTCGTCCTCACCGCGGTCTTCAACGCGTACTTCGTCTCCGTCGTGGCGCGCAATGCCGACTGGGCCACGTTCGCGTGGACCGCGGCGCTCTCCCTCTCCTACCTCGGCGTGATCGTGCTGGGCCCGTTCGTGGGCGCGTGGACCGATGCGCACGCGGCGAAGAAGCCGGTGCTCGCCGCCTCCACCGCGGTATGCATCGCCGGCACGGTCGCGCTCGCGTTCGCGGGGCCCGGCACCGTCGCCTGGGCCGTGGCCGCGATCGTGGTCTCCAACATCGCCTACTCCATCGGCGAGAACCTGTGCGCGGCCTTCCTCCCCGAGCTCTCGCGCCCCGAGTCGCTCGGCAAGGTGTCGGGCTGGGGATGGAGCCTCGGCTACTTCGGCGGCATCCTCGCCCTCGCGCTCTCGCTCGCGTGGGTGCTGGGCGCGCCCGCGCGCGGGTCCACCTCGTCGCAGGCGGTCGCCGGCACGATGGTGATCACCGCGGCGATCTACGGCCTCGCGGCGCTGCCCACGTTCCTCTTCCTGCGCGAGCGCGCCGTGCCCGCGCGCACGCCCGGCGCGCGCGCCGCCTTCGCGCGGTTGCTGCAGACCGCGCGCGAGGCGCGCAGCTATCGCGATCTCCTCCTCGTCTTCGGCTGCGGCACGCTCTACCAGGCGGGTGTCGCGACGGTGATCGCGCTCGCCGCCATCTACGCCGAGCAGGTGATGGGCTTCCAGACGCGCGACACGATCGTGCTGATCCTGGTGGTGAACGTCACGGCGGCGATCGGCGCCTTCGGCTTCGGCTACGCGCAGGATCGCCTCGGCAAGGTGATCGCGTTGCGCTGGACCATCGTGGGCTGGATCGCGATGACGATCGTCGCGTACTTCTCGACCACGGCAGCGGCCTTCTGGGTCGCGGCGAACCTCGCCGGGCTGTGCATGGGCTCGAGCCAGTCGGCCGGACGCGCGCTGGTCGCCTACCTCTCGCCGGTGGAGCGCAGCTCCGAGTTCTTCGGGCTTTGGGGCGTGGCCACGCGCATCGCGGCCATCCTCGGCCCGTTGAGCTACGGCGCGGTCACGTGGGTCACGCGCGGCAACCATCGCCTCGCGATCCTCATCACCGGCGTGTTCTTCCTCGCCTCGCTCGGCGTGCTCGCCTTCGTCGACGAGCGGCGGGGCCGCGCGCGGGTGGCGTGAGCGCGGCCGGCGTCGCTCCGCGGCGACTTCGAAGGGTCGAAGGACGTCATTGCGCGCCGCGCCGCGAAGATCGATGATGGCGCCCATGCCTGCGCGAAAGCGGACGCTCTACGACATCCTCGGCGTGGCGCCCGACGCGCCGCCCGCGGACATCGGCGCCGCCTACGAGCAGCGGCGCGCGGCGCTGGCCGACGCCGGCTCGCGCGATCCCGGCGAGGCCGCGCTCCTGCAGCAGGCGCGCGACGTGCTCTCCGATCCCGGCCGCCGCGCCGCCTACGATGCCTCCCTCGTCACCGAGTCCGAGCGGGCCGCCGCGCGCGAGCAGGCGCAGGCGCCGGACCTCGTGGTGGAAGAGGCCGAAGGCGATGCGCGCAGGGTGCGCATCCCGCCCGTGGGCCTCGCGATCGGCGTCGTCGCGCTCCTCGTGATCGCGTTCTTCATCCTGCATTCGCGCGAGCCGCAGTCTGCGCCGCCGCCCCCGGCCCCGGTGGCCGAGGCGCCGCCGCCCGCCCCGCCGCCGCCGCAGCCGAAGGCCGCGAAGGACATCCTCGCGCAGGCGCAGAAATCGGTGGGACGACTGCAAGGCTTCGAGATGACGGGGCGCGCGGTTCCGCTCGGCCTCGCCCTGGCGCTCGACGAGCATGCGATGGTCACCACGTGCCACGGCATCCCCGCCGGCGCGCAGCTCGTGGTCGCGTTCGGCGACGACGTGCGCTCGGCCACGCTCCTCGTGGACGACGAGACGCTGGACCTGTGCCGCCTCGCGGTGGACCCGCCGCTCGTGCCGGCCGCGCTCGCCGAGCGCGAGGCGCGCCCCGGCGACGCGATCTACGCGCTCGGCGCCAACGCGCAGGGCGACCTCGCCCTCACCGAGGGCACCGTGAAGAGCCTCGTCCCCGACGCCCGCGGCCCGCTGATCGAGCTCTCCATGCCGGTCGCGCCCAACGGCAGCGGCGGCCCGGTCTTCGACAGCTTCGGGAAAGTCATCGGCATCGCGACCACCAGCCAGGCCCACGGCGCTTCCGTGAGCCTCGCCGTTCCGGCTTCCTGGACGACGCGGATGCGCTCGCGCGAGCGCCGGCCCTAGCCGCGAAGTGCTATTCTGGCTGCGGCAATTCCCGCCGTCGCTTCCAGCGGATACATCCCATGCGCGTACTGATCGTCGAGGACGACGCGATGCTCGCGGACGGCCTCACCGCCACCCTTCGCCACGAAGGCTTCGTCGTCGATTCCGTCTCGAGCGCCGAGCAGGCCGAGGCGGCGATCCGGGTCTCCGAGATCGACCTCATCGTGCTCGACATCGGGCTGCCCGGCATGGACGGCTTCACGTGGCTGCGGCGGCTGCGATCGCGCGGCGACGAGCAGGCGGTGCTGGTGCTCACCGCGCGCGACGCCGTGAGCGACCGGGTGCATGGCCTGAAGCTCGGAGCCGACGACTACCTGCCCAAGCCCTTCGCGCCGGAGGAGCTCACCGCGCGCGTCTCCGCGCTCGCGCGCCGCGGCCGGGCGATCCGCTCGCGGCTCATCGAGCACGGCCCGCTCACCATCGACCTCGCGCGCAAGCGCGCGATGATCCACGGCAAGGCGATCGACCTGCCGCAGCGCGAGCACACCATCCTCGAGTACCTCTTCTCGAACATCGACGCGATCGTGAGCAAGGAGAAGATCGCGAGCGCCGTCGCCTCGTGGGACGAGCACATCTCCGCCAACGCGATCGAGGTGCACATCTCGCGGCTGCGCGCGAAGCTCGAGCCCTCCGGCATCCGCATCCGCACGGTGCGCGGGCTGGGGTACATCGTCGAACCGTGGAGTGATGAAAAGCCTCAGGCTTAGGCTTTTCGCCTGGTTGTTCCTGCCCCTCGTCGTCGTCGGCGCCACGGCCGCCACCGGCGCGTACGTCTTCATGGAGCGGCGCCTCACCGCCGCCTACGACCTGGACCTGGGCGACATCGCGCGCGCCCTCGTCCCCTACATCAAGCCGGGGAACGGCGGCCTCGCGCTGCAGCTCTCGGAGACCGCGGACGCGATCCTGCGCGCCGACAGCACCGACCACGTGTACTACGTGCTGCGCGACGGCGAGGGACGCGTGATCGCGGGCGACCCGCACCTGAAGCCGCCGCCCCACATCCCGGGCGAGACGCTGCTCTACTGGAACGACATGCTGGAGGGCCGCCAGATCCGCGCGGTCGCCCTCGATACGGCGGTCGCGGGGCAGCCGGTCACGGTGGTGGCCGCCGAGACGACCTTCAAGCGGCAGCACGCCTCGGACGACGCGATGCTCTCGGCGATCGCGCCCACGGCGCTGCTCTCGCTCGCCGCCATCATCGCGGTGATCGTGGGCGTGCGCCGCGGCCTGGGGCCGCTCGAGCGGCTGCGCGAGGAGCTGCAGGCGCGCTCGCACGTCGACCTGCGCCCCGTGGAGGAAGGCCACGTGGTCGAGGAACTGCGGCCGCTCGTGAAGGAGCTGAACCTCATGCTCGCGCGCCTGAAGGACGCGCAGAGCACGCAGGCGCGCTTCATCGCGAACGCCGCGCACCAGCTGCGCACGCCGATCGCCGCGCTCGTCACCCAGCTCGACGCCGCGCGGCGCGAGGGCGGCGATCGCGAGGCGCACTTCGCGCAGGCGCGCGAGGGCGCGGCGCGGCTCGCGCGCCTCGCGCAGCAGGTGCTCTCGCTCGCCGCGGCCGATCCCGTCTCCAACCCCGTCGCGCGCAGCGAGCCGTGCGACATGGCCGAGATCGTGAAGGGCCACGCCGACGCGTGGGTGCGCGCCGCGAACCTGCGCCACGTCGACCTCGAGTTCGACCTCGCGCCGGCGCAGATCGAGGGCGACCCGGTGCTGGTGGGCGAGATGGTGGCGAACCTCGTGGACAACGCCACGCGCTACGGCGCGACGTACGTGCTCGTCGGCACGCGGCGCGAGGGACGGCATTCCATCCTCGAGGTGGTGGACGACGGCCCCGGCATCCCGCTCGAGGATCGCGACCGGATCTTCGAGCGCTTCCGCCGCCTGGACCGCCATTCGCCCGGCGGCAGCGGCCTGGGACTCGCGATCGTGCACGAGATCGCGCAGCGCTACGGCGCGCAGGTGAACGTGGACGATGCGCCCTCGGGGCGCGGAACGCGCATCCGCGTCACCTTCCCCTGAAGCGCCGGCACGAGCGGTGGCGATCGACCTTCCCGCGCTGATCGACAGCTACGGCTACCTCGCCGTTTTCGCGGGCGCCTTCCTCGAGGGCGAGACGATCCTCGCGCTCGCCGGCCTCGCGGCCTTTCGCGGCTACCTCGACCTCTATACGGTGATCGGCGTGGCGATGGTCGCGGGCTTCGCGGGCGACCAGTTCTTCTTCTTCCTCGGAAGGCGCCAGGGCGCGCGCATCCTGGAGCGCTTCCCGGGGGCCGAGGCGCGCGCGCGCCGCTTCGACGCGATGCTCGCGCGCTGGCACGCGCCGCTCATCGTCGCGATCCGTTTCATGTACGGCTTGCGCATCCTCGGTCCCATCCTGCTCGGCATGGGACGCGTGCCCGCGTGGAAGTTCATGCTCTACAACTTCATCGGCGCCGCGATCTGGGCGCCGCTCATCGCCGGGCTGGGCTACGCGTTCGGCTCGGTCGTGGAGTCGGCGATCGACAACGCCGAGCGATACGAGATGTGGATCTTCGGCGCGGTGATCGCGGCGGGGATCGGCGGCGTGGTGGTCCATCGCCTCCGATCGCGCCGCGCGCGGCCCGACGCGCGCTAGAACTCGTACTCGGCCTGCAGGCGCAACCCGTTGTCCGCCGCGCCGTCGGTGAGGCCGAAAAGCCACGCCGCGTTCCACTCGATCGCCTGGCGGCCCTCGAGCTTCACCTTGCCGAACACCGCGGGGCCCATGCGATGGCTCTGCTCGTCGTGCGGCGCCCAGTCGTTCCACTTGCCGAGGTCCCCGAAGGCCTGCGCGCCCACGTCGATGCCGTTGGGCAGGCGATAGGTCACCTGCGCCTGGTACTGCAGCTCGGTCACGTGCGCCTCGTCGCCCTTCGCACGGAAGGAGCGCTCGAGGAAAACGTTGGTGTTCCAACGGAGCGGCCCGGTGTCGAACTGGAGGAGCGGCCCGAGCTTCAGCTCGTAGCCCTCGTCGCGGTCGCGCGGGTACTCGAGCTCGACCAGCATGCCCACGTCGACCGGGTACTTGTTGGTCTCGGTGAGCTGGAACTTGTTCTCCCACTCGAAGGCGTCGTAGCTCGTGCGGTCGCCCGGCTCCTTGTGGTACTTCACGTACGCCTCGGTGAACCACCACGGCGTGGCGCCGTAGCCCAGGCCGAGGCTTCCCGCGCTCTCGCGCTCGTTCGCGTCGTCGTAGCGGCGCGTGCCGTACTTGAAGTCGATTTCCCGCTCGCCGTACTGCACGGTGGGCGTCTGGACGTATTCGTCGGGGCCCGCGTGGGCGAACGCGGGCAAGGCGAGGGCGACGGCTGCCAGCAGCCGGGCTTCGATGCGCATGGGAAAGCTCCTAGGTGGGGTTGGGTGCGGCGCGGCCGGGCGCCTGGGGTTCCGCGCGTCTTCGCGCCCAGGCCATGCCGGCGAGGATCGCGGCGACGACCGCGACGAAGAAGACGATCTGCATGCCCGCGGGCTGCGCGTCGTAGCCGATCATGCCCTGCAGGGCCTTGCCGGCGAGCGACGAGTTGGACACCAGCCACGAGGTGTCCCACAGCGGCGAGGCGAGGCTCGGCAGCTTGTCGGCCTGGATCAGGAAGCGCGCCGCCTGCGAGGCCATGCCCGCGGCGAGCAGCAGCACGAGGAACGAGGTGGCGGAGAAGAACCAGCGCAGCGGGATGCGCAGCAATCCGCGGAAGAGGAGCCAGCCGACGGCGGCGCCGCCCGCGAGCCCGATGACGCCGCCCGCGATCATCGGCGCGCGCGCCGATTGCCCGGAGATCGCCACGCCGTAGAGGAAGAGCACCGTCTCCGATCCCTCGCGCAGCACGGCGATCGCCACGACGACGAGGAGCACGGAAAGGGTCTTGGCGCCGCTGCGGATATCGGCGCCCACGCGATTGGCGTTGGCGGCGAGCTCGCGCCCGTGCACCGACATCCAGATGTTGTGCCACGCGAGCATCGCGACGGCGACGCCGAGGATGGAAGCGTTGAAGAGCTCCTGGCCCATGCCCTCGGCGAGCTGCGAGAGCGCGTTGGCGCCCGCCGCCACCGCGAGCGATCCGATGATGCCGGCGGCGATGCCGGCGCCGATCCAACGGGAACGGAAGGGAATGCCGCGCGTGGCCGCCGAGACGATGCCGACGATCAGCGCCGCCTCGAGGACTTCGCGGAAGACGATGAGCGCGGTGCCGAACATGCGGCTCTCCTACTTCGCGACGACGACGCCCTGCGCCGTCTTCTCGTGGTACTCGCCGAAGAACTTGTACTCGCCCGGCTTGAGGGGCCCCAGCCACACGATGCCCTTCGACTTGCCGGGGATCACCTTCTCGACGCGCAGCTCGCTGCTCTCGAACTCCTCGGGCGTGGCGTCGCGGTTGTCGACGGTGAGCTTCACCTTCTTGCCCGCGGGGACCTCGAGGCGCTCGGGGGCGAACTTGTGGTTCTCGAGGACCAGGGTGAGCTCTCCATCCGCGGCGAACGCGGCGAGCGAGGCGCTGGCGAGGAGGGCTGCGGCGAATCGAAGCATCGGGCGTTTCTCCGGAAAAAGTGGCTGCTGAGGTTGGGACGCCACCGAATGATAATCGTTCTTATTTGAATTGGCAATCTCAGCCGTCACGGTACCGGGCGGGGACCCTTGGATGTTTGGCGGGGATCAAATGGGGCCGTTCCCGCGACGGTGGTGTCTCCGCCCGGCCAGGCCATCCGCCGAACGGCCCAAGCCGGCGGGAAACACCCTGCGGCGAAGGCCTGTCGCAGGAGGAGACCCCGGAAAGGAGCCCGCCCATGAGGATGCTCTTCCTCGCCGTCCTCGCCGCCCTGGCCGCGCTTCCCGCGCTCGCCACCGTGAACGTGAACACCGCGCAGCAGAGCGAGTTGCAGGCGGTGAAGGGCCTCGATGCCCGCCAGGCGAAGACCATCATCCAGTTCCGCAACCAGAACGGCCCGTATCGAACGCTCGACGATCTCGCCAAGGCCCTCGG
This sequence comes from Usitatibacter sp., assembly GCA_036377935.1. Classification (GTDB taxonomy): domain Bacteria; phylum Pseudomonadota; class Gammaproteobacteria; order Burkholderiales; family Usitatibacteraceae; genus Usitatibacter. Next base: position 1,268 of record DASUXK010000124.1, on the reverse strand, counting down.
AGAGCCGGCCGCCGAGAAAGTGAAAGCGCAGGTCGCCTTCGACGGCCCGCCCTACGTCGCGCCCCCGAAGCCCGCGAAGAAAAAATCGAAGAAAAGGGGGTCAGGTTAGTTTTTCAATCTGGCCCCATTTTCGACGTTCACGCCGTGCGCTCCTCCCGGTCGGTCGTGCGGGTGATGCCTTCGCGCTCGGGCGTGGCGGTGATGTGGTGGATGGACAGATCGGCGCCGTCGAATTCCTGCTCGGCATCGAGGCGGATGCCGACCGTGGCGCGCAGCGCGCCGTAGACGATGAAGCCGCCCGCGAGCGCGACGAGGATGCCCAGCACGGTGCCCGCGAGCTGGCTCAGGAAGGAGACGCCGCCGAGCCCCCCGAGCGCCTTCGATCCGAAGATGCCGCACGCGAGCCCGCCCCACGTCCCGCACAGCCCGTGCAGCGGCCACACGCCCAGCACGTCGTCGACCTTCCAGCGGTTCTGCACCATCGAGAACATCCACACGAAGAGCGCGCCGGCGACCGCGCCCGTGGCGAGCGCGCCGAGCGGATGCATCACGTCGGAGCCCGCGCAGATGGCCACCAGCCCCGCGAGCGGGCCGTTGTGCACGAAGCCCGGGTCGTTGCGCCCCGCGACGAGGCTCGCGATCGTGCCGCCCGCGAGCGCCATGAGCGAGTTCAACGCCACGAGCCCGCTGATCTTGTCGAGCGTCTGGGCGCTCATCACGTTGAACCCGAACCATCCCACCGTGAGCACCCACGCGCCCAGCGCGAGGAAGGGAATGTTGGAGGGCGGGAACGCGACCACGTGCCCCTCCCTCGTGTAGCGCCCGCGCCGCGCGCCGAGGAGCAGGACCGCCGCGAGCCCGATCCAACCGCCCATCGCGTGCACGACCACCGAGCCGGCGAAGTCGTGGAACTGCGCGCCGAACGCAGCCTCGAGCCACGCCTGGAAGCCGAAGTGCCCGTTCCATGCGATGCCCTCGTAGAAGGGATAGACGAAGCCCACGAGGAAGAACGTGGCGGCGAGCTGCGGGTTGAACTTCGCGCGCTCGGCGATCCCGCCCGAGACGATCGCCGGGATGGCCGCCGCGAAGGTGAGGAGGAAGAAGAAGCGCGTGAGCTCGTAGCCGCTCTTCTGCGCGAGCGCCTCGGCGGGCTGGAAGAACTGCACGCCGTACGCGATCGCGAAGCCGATGAAGAAGTAGGCGATGGTGGAAATCGAGAAATCCACCAGGATCTTCATCAGCGCGTTCACCTGGCTCTTGCGCCGCAC
>DASUXK010000123.1:0-7855 GCA_036377935.1 Usitatibacter sp. | reverse complement strand
AGGGCCGCCCGCTGGTGCTGATCGGCGCCGATTGCCCGGCGCTCACGGCCGATCACCTGCGCGCGGCGGCCGCGGCATTGCGCACGCACGACGCCGCGTTCGTGCCCGCCGAGGACGGCGGCTACGTGCTCGTCGCGCTTGCGCGATCCATCGAAGGCCTCTTCGACGGCGTGTCGTGGGGCGGCGCCGCGGTGATGGCGCAGACGCGCGAGCGGCTCACGCGCGCCGGCGCGCGCTGGACCGAGCTCGCGCCGCTCTGGGACGTGGACCGCCCGGACGACTACGCGCGCCTGCAACGCGAGGGCCTCCTCGACGAGGTGCTCTCGTGAGGGCGGCGATGCTGGCGCTCTCGCTCGCCGCGCCGGTCACGACGGCGGGGCCGTCGGCGCCGGGCCCCGCGCAGCCCGCCGCGATCCCCGCGTTTTCCGCCCAGCGCCCCGGCGAGGGATTGCCGGCGGGATGGCGCGCGCTCGTCCCGCCGCACGCGAAGGCGCCCCGCTTCGCGCGCGTCGACGCGGGCGGCACGACGGTGCTGCAGGTGCGCTCGCACGGCGAGGCCGGCGCGGCGGCCTTCGCGCTGCATGCCGATCCCGCGCGCACGCCGGTGCTCGCGTGGCGCTGGAAGGTCGATCGCGTCGTCGAGCGCGCCGACCTCGCGACGAAGGCGGGCGACGATTTCGCGGCGCGCGTGTACGTCTTCTTCGACGTGCCCGCCTCCGAGCTGCCCTTCGCCGCGCGCGCCAGGCTCGCCCTCGGGCGGCTGCTCTTCGGCGCGGAGCTCCCCAGCGCCGCCATCTGCTACGTCTGGGACAACCGGCATCCCCCGGGCACGGCGGCGTGGAGCGCGTACACCGATCGCGTGCGCATCGTCGTGCTCGAGAGCGGCGCGGCGCGCGCCGGCCGCTGGACCGCGGAGCGGCGCGACCTCGCGGCCGACTACCGCGCGGCGTTCGGCCCGAAGGCGCCGCTGCATGCGGTCTCCGGCGTCGCGGTCGGCAACGACACCGACCAGACCGGCGAATCGGCGACCGCGTGGTTCGGCGACCTGACGCTGGAGGGCGGCGCTTGAAGCGCCTCGTGCTCGTCGGCGGCGGCCATGCGCACGTCGAGGTGCTGCGCGAGCTCGCCGAGCGCGGCGACGCCCGCTGGCAGGTCACGCTCGTCACGCCCTATCCGTGGCTCACGTACTCCGGGATGGTCCCGGGCTACTTCGCGGGCCACTACGACCACGACCATTGCGCCATCGACCTGCGCGCCCTCGCCGACCGGGCGAACGTGACGCACGTCCCCGCGATGGCGATCCGCGTCGACACGCCCGATCGCGAGGTGGTGTGCGACAACGGCTCGACGTTTCCGTACGACGTGCTGTCCCTCGACGTCGGCACCGAGCCGTACGGCCGCGACGTGAGCGGCGTGGAGGAGCATGCGGTGGTGATGCGCCCGCTCGAGAAGGCGATGCGCGGCTGGAGCGACGTCCTCGTGCGCGCGCGCGAGGGCCGCATCGGCGCGGTGAGCGTGGTGGGCGGCGGCGTGGCGGGCGTGGAGATCGCGCTCGCGATGGAATGGCGCCTGCGCCAGGAGCTGGGCCTCGCGTGGACGCACGTGCGCATCCTCACCAACACCGGCCACGTCGTGCCCGCGTTTCCCGAAGGGGCGCGCGAGCGCCTCGTGCGCAAGCTGAGGCGCCGCAACGTCGGCCTGCACACGGGCAGCGCGGTGACCGAGGTCGGTCCCGATTTCATCCGCGTCGAGCAGGGGCTGGAGTTCGCTTCCGACGCCGTGTTCTGGGCGACGGGCGGCGCGGCGCCGAAATGGATCCGCGCCTCGGGGTTCTCCACCGACGAGCGCGGCTTCCTCCTCACCAACGACCGGCTCCAGTCGGTCTCGCATCCCGACGTGTTCGGCGCGGGCGATTGCGCGACGGTCGAGGGGCGGGCGCGCGCCAAGGCGGGCGTCTTCGCGGTGCGCGCGGGGCCCGCGCTCGCCGCGAACCTGCGCGCCGCGCTCGAGGGCGCGGACCTGCGTCCCCACGAAAGCTCGGCGAACTACCTCGCGCTCGTCTCCACCGGCAACCGGCACGCCGTCGGCGTGTGGAACGGCTGGTCCTGGGAAGGCGACTGGGTGTGGCGCTGGAAGGACCGCATCGACCGCGCTTTCGTCGCGCGCTACGGCGCCCCGGGCGGCTCGCGCTAGGCCGCCTGCGCCTCGCGCGACGCGGCGAGCTTCGGCAGGATCCGCACCACCTTCACCATGCGGTTCTGGACCTGCAGGATCTCGATGGGGTGGCCCGCGAGGACGATGGTCGTGCCGGCCTCGGGGATGTCCTCGAGCTCCTCGAGCAGCAGGCCGTTGATGGTCTTGGGCCCCTCGAGCGGGAAGTCGAAGCCCGCCTTGCGGTTCAGCACCCTGAGCGAGCAGGCGCCGTCGGCGATCACCGTGCCGTCGGTCTCCTTGTGGAAGAGCGCGGCGCTGCCGATCGCCTGGCTCGTGAACTCGCCCACGATCTCCTCGAGGATGTCCTTCATCGTGACGAGGCCGAGGATCTCGCCGTACTCGTCCACCACCAGCCCCAATTGGCGCTGGCTCTCCTGGAAGTTGGTGAGCTGCGTGAGCAGCGGCGTGCCCTCCGGCACGAAGTAGGGCTCGCGCATCACCGAGCGCAGCGCCTCGGCATCGATCTCGTCGCGGCGCGTGAGGTTCAGCACCTTGCGCACGTGCACCGTGCCGATGGTGTTGTCGAGGCCGCCCTCGCACACCACGAGCCGGGTGTGGTGCGCCGTGGCGATGGCGTTCTTCACGTCCTCGAGGTCGTCCTTCAGGTCGATCGACTCGATCTTGCCCCGCGGGGTCATCGTGTCGTCGACCGTCATGTCCTGCAGCTCGAAGAGGTTGAGGAAGATCGTGCGGTGCTTGGTGGGGATGAACTTGCCGCCCTCGAGCACCAGCGTGCGCAGCTCCTCCATGCTGAGCGGCTGCGCGCCGCCTTCGCCCACCTGGCGGATGCGCAGCAGCTTCAGCAGCCCGCGCACGATCACGTTCACGATCCACATGACCGGCCGCGTCACGCGGATCAACGGCGTGAGGACGTAGGAGGCGCCCAGCGCGATGGTCTCCGAGTACCTCGCGCCGAGGATCTTCGGCAGGATCTCGGCGAAGATGAGGATCGCGAAGCTCGCCGAGAACGTGGCGATCGCGAGGACGTAGTCGCCGGTGCCGAAGAGGCGGCGGCAGATCTCGGCGACGAGGATGGTCGTCGCCGCGTTGATCACGGTGTTGCCGGCGAGGATGAAGGCGAGCAGCTCGTCGGTGCGCTCCAGCAGGGCCGACGTGAGCTTGGCTCCCGTGTTGCCCTCGCGCACCAGGTGCTTCAGGCGATAGCGGTTCAACGCCATCATGCAGGTCTCGGACATCGAGAAGAAGCCCGAGCACGCGAGCAGCGCCGCGAGCGCGACGAAGAGCCAGCGTATGGGAACCGCGTCGGTCAAGGCGAGGTGAGGCCGCGCTTGAGGATCAGCTCGAGGACGGCCTTGCTCCCGATGTAGGCGAGCATCAGCGCCGTGAACCCGGCGAGCGTCCAGTAGACGGCCGTGCGCCCGCGCCAGCCGCGGAAGTAGTGCCCCGCGAGAAGCCCCCCGAAGATGAACCAGGAGATGATCGCGAAGACGTTCTTGTGGGTGAACGTGAAGGGCTTGCCGAAGAGCTCCTCGGAGAAGAAGAGCCCGGAGAGCACCGTGAGCGTGAGCAGCACGAAGGCCGCCAGCAGGATGCGGAAGAGCAGCGCCTCCATCTCGAGGAGCGGCGGGAGCTGCCGGATGAAGGGCGGCAGCACCCCGCGGTGCAGCCACTTCTCCTCGGCGAGCATCACGAGCGAGTGCACGGTGGCCACGAAGAAGAGCGCGTAGGCGAGCATCGCGATCGCGAAGTGCAGCGCGAAGAGCGGATCGCCGCCGTAGTTCACGACGTGGTGCACGTTCATCACCGAGGCCTGCAGCACCACCGCGCAGAACGCGATCGGCGCCATGAGGCCGAGGATGCCCGCGAGCCCCCGGAAGGCGAGCCCCGCCAGCCAGTAGATGAGCACCGTGAGCCAGACCAGCATCGCGACGCCGTTGCCGACGCTCAGATCCAGTCCCTCGGGATGGACGACGCTGCGGTAGAGCAGCATCCCGTTGAGCACCAGCGCGACCGGCACGAACACGGTCTCGAGCCGGGCGTCGGGCACGGCGGCCGTGCCGGGGGCGGCGAGCGCCGGCCGCGCCGCGCGCCAGGCGACGGCGGTGAGCAGGAGCCAGACCGCGGCGGTGCTAAAATACAAAAGCAAATCAGGCATTTCGCTGCCACACTCCGAATCAGCCCCCAGTTTACCAATTCCCCATGCTCGACGCCCTGACCGAACGCCTTTCCTCCGTCGTGAAGACCCTGCGCGGCCACGCGCGCATCACCGAGGAGAACGTCCAGGAGATGCTGCGCGAGGTGCGCCTCGCCCTGCTCGACGCCGACGCGGGCCTGCCGGTGGTGAAGGATTTCGTCGGCAAGGTGAAGGAGAAGGCGCTCGGCCAGGAAGTCGTCGGCAGCCTCACGCCCGGCCAGGCGCTGGTGGGCGTGGTGCACCACGAGCTGGTCGAGCTGATGGGCGGGGCGAGCGAGGGCCTGAACCTCGCGGCGCAGCCGCCGGCGGTGATCCTCCTCGCGGGCCTGCAGGGCTCGGGCAAGACGACCAGCGCCGGCAAGCTCGCGCGCATCCTCAAGAACACGCTCAAGAAGAAGGTGCTGCTCGTCTCGACCGACGTCTATCGCCCGGCCGCCATCGAGCAGCTCGCCACGCTCGGCAGGAACCTCGAGGTCGAGGTCTTCCCCTCGGATCCGTCGCAGAAGCCGGTGGACATCGCGAAGGCGGCGCTCGACTACGCGAAGCGCCATTTCCACGAGGTGCTGATCGTGGACACCGCGGGGCGCCTGGGCATCGACGAGGCGATGATGAACGAGGCGACGGCGCTGCACGCGGCGGTGAAGCCCGTGGAGACGCTCTTCGTCGTCGACTCGATGCAGGGCCAGGACGCGGTGAACGTCGCGCGCGCCTTCAACGAGGCGCTGCCGCTCACCGGGGTGATCCTCACCAAGCTCGACGGCGATGCGCGCGGCGGCGCGGCGCTTTCCGTGCGGCACGTCACCGGCAAGCCCATCAAGTTCGTCGGCGTCTCGGAGAAGATGGACGGGCTCGAGCCCTTCTACCCGGAGCGCATGGCCTCGCGCATCCTCGGCATGGGCGACATCCTCTCGCTGGTCGAGGAGGCGCGCGCCAAGGTCGACGAGAAGGAGGCGCAGAAGCTCGCGGAGAAGTTCAAGAAGGGCAAGGATTTCGACCTCGAGGACTTCAAGAGCCAGCTGCAGCAGATGAAGAAGATGGGCGGCATCGCGAGCCTCACCGACAAGCTCCCCGTGCAGCTCACGCAGATGGCGCAGGCCTCGCCCGAGCTGCAGGAGAAGGCGTTGAAGCGCACCGAGGGCATCATCAACGCGATGACGCCGCTCGAGCGCCGCAAGCCCGAGCTCCTCAAGGCCTCGCGCAAGCGCCGCATCGCCGCGGGCGCGGGCGTGCAGGTGCAGGAAGTGAACCGCCTGCTCACGCAATTCGAGCAGATGCAGAAGATGATGAAGATGATGCGCAGCGGAAACCTCGGCAAGATGCTGCGCGGCATGAAGGGGATGCTCCCCGGCATGCGCTGACCCGTCCGCCCCCCGGAGACGCGACCGCCCCCATGAAAACCCATTTCCGCTACGCCGCGGCCCTCGCCGCCTGCGCGCTCGCCTTCGCCGCACGAGCCGCCGACCGGATCGTGATCGGCGAGTCCGCCCCCCTCACCGGCTCCAACGCCGAGCTCGGCAAGGACATCCGCGACGGCGCGCTCGCCTACTTCAGGAAGGTGAACGACGCCGGCGGCGTGCACGGAAAGCCGATCGAGCTCGTGGTCCTCGACGACCACAACGACCGCAAGACCGCGGGCGCCAACGCCGTGAAGCTCGTGAACGAGTCGAACGCCGTGGCCCTCTTCGGCTTCGGCTCGACCACGCTCTCCCTCGACGCGATGCCCATCGTGAAGGAGAAGCGCGTGCCGTTCTTCGCGCCCTTCACCGGCGCGGACGCGATCTACCACCAGAACCCGTACGTCTTCGCGATGCGCGCCTCGTACGCCGACGAGCTGGGCAAGGTGCTCGAGCACTGGGGCGAGCTCGGTCTCACGCGCGTGACGGTCATCCATTACGACGACCAGATCGGCAACGAGAACTACGCCACGGTGGAGCGGATCATGAAGGCCGCGGGCAAGATGCCCGTGGGCGTGAAGCTCCTGCGCAACAAGGACGTCACCGCCGCGCAGGTGCAGCAGATCATCGCGAGCGACCCCGAGATCGTCGTGGGCACCACTTCGTACGCCTCGACGGCGGAGGTGCTGAAGAGGCTGCACGCGGCGAACCATCCGTACAGCATGACGACGCTCTCCTTCGTGGGTCCCAGCCAGCTCGCGGTGGCGGCGGGCAAGGACGCGGCCGGCGTCTCGGTCTCCGGGGTGGTTCCGCCGCCCACGAAGATGACGGTGCCGGTGGTGAAGGAGTGCCGCGAGGCGCTGCGCGCCGCCAACCTCCCGCCGCTCAACTACACCAACCTCGAGTCGTGCATCGCGGCGAAGGTGCTGGTGGAGGCCATCCGCCGCGGCGGCCGCGAGGTCACGCGCGAGAGCGTCTACCGCGGCCTGCAGGCCCTCAACGGCTACGACGCGGGCGGCTACGTCGTGAGCTTCGGGCCGGACAAGCGCCACGGCAGCCACTACGTGGAGCTCGCCGTGATCGGCCGGGACGGCCGCTTCAAGTTCTGAGGCGAGGGCTTCGCTTCGGCCTTGTTTTTGCGGTATAATCTCGGGCTTTCCGCATCAATCGTTGCCCGTTCGCAACGGGCACCCAGGAGATCGACAGCATGGTCGTGATTCGCATGGCGCGCGGCGGAGCCAAGAACCGCCCCTTCTACAACATCGTCGTCGCCGATTCGCGCATGCCGCGCGACGGGCGCTTCATCGAGCGCATCGGCTTCTACAACCCCAAGGCGTCCGAGAACGAGCCCAAGTACCGCATTGCGCTCGATCGCGTCGAGCACTGGGTCGGCAAGGGCGCGCAGCCCTCGGACGCGGTGAGGAAGATCATCAAGCGTGGCAAGGCCGAAGCGGCCGGGCAGACCGCCGCCGCCAAGTAAGGCGGCCGTCCCCTTCGACGGGGACGCGTCCCGGCTGGTCGCCATGGGCCGCCTTGTCGGCGCCTTCGGCGTGCAGGGCTGGGTGAAGGTGAAGCCCTACACCGAGCGTCCCGACGGCCTCGAGCAATTCCCGATCTGGGTGGTCGACACACCCGAGGGATGGCGCGAGATGGCGGTCGAGGGCTTCGAGCTGCACGCGAAGGGCCCGGTGGCGCGGCTCGCCGGATGCGAGGACCGCGCGGCGGCCGACCGGCTCCGCGGCGCGGAAGTCGCGGTGCCGCGCGCGGCGCTCGGCGAGGCGGAGGAAGGAACGCTCTACCAGGTGGACCTGCTCGGCTTCGAGGTCTGCCGCGAGGATGGAAGCGCGCTCGGCAAGGTGGACGGTTTCTTCGAGACCGCCGGGTCGAGCGTGATGGTGGTGAAGGGCGAGGTCGAGCGGCTGATTCCCTTCGTCGAGGATTACGTGAAGGGCGTCGATCGCGAGTCGCGCCGCGTCACGGTGGACTGGAAGGCGGATTACGACGCGTGAAGCACTTCGACGTGATCACGATCTTCCCGGAGATGCTGGAGGCGGTGTCGCACTACGGCATCACGCGGCGCGCGCTGGAGGAC
>DASUXK010000122.1:0-4693 GCA_036377935.1 Usitatibacter sp. | reverse complement strand
GGCGCGAAGTCCCGAGGGCTACTGTCGGACGCTTCCTACACGAATCGTAGAATCAAAACCGGGGACAGACCACATTTTCCCAAGTGCGAAACGAAATCGAGGCGGCCGTTTCGCACTTAGGAAAATGTGGTCTGTCCCCGGTTTTGACTCTACGATTCGTGTAGGAAGCGTCCGACAGTAGCCCTCGGGACTTCGCGCCAGAATCGGGATCTGCCTCACGCGAAGGACAAGGAGCGCCCATGCCGCATGAAAGCGAGGGCGAGGACCCGGAGATCGGCATCGCGATCGGCGACCTGCAGGCGCGCTGCCTGCTCGCCAATCGCAAGGTAGCCGACCTGCTCGGACGCTCGCCCGAGGACCTGCTCCGCGCGTCGTTCCACGAGCTCGTCCACCCGGACGACGCGCCGGCCGTTCGCGATGCCGTGCGCAAGTTGCTCGATGGCGCATCGCCCGAGGCGGTGATCGAGCGGCGCTTCCTGCGCAAGAACGGCACCACCTTCTGGGGACGCGCCACCCTCACGCTCGTCGACGACGACGAGGGCCGGCCCTCGCGCATCCTCGCGGTGATCGAGGATCTCACCGCGCGCCAGCAGGCCGACTCGGAGCGCGGCCGCCTCATGAGCGTGCTCGAGAAGAGCCTGAACGAGATCTACATGTTCGACACGGCGAGCCTGCGCTTCACCTACGTGAACCAGGGAGCGCTGCGCAACATCGGCTACACGATGGAGCAAATGCGCCGCATGACGCCGCTCGACATCAAGCCCGAATTCACCGAGGCGGCGTTCCGCGCGCTCGTGCGGCCCCTCCTCGAGGGCGTGCAGGAAAAGCATGTCTTCCACACGGTCCACCGCAGGAGCGACGGCACGGCCTATCCCGTCGAGGTGCACCTGCAATGCATCTCGCACGCGGGCCAGCGTCACTTCGTCGCGATCATCCTCGACACCACCGAGCGGCGCCGCGCCGAGGAGGCGCTGCGCGAGAGCCGCGAGCGCACGGAGGCGGCGCTGCGCGAGGCCGAGTGCGCGAACCGGCTGAAGGACGAGTTCCTCGCCACGCTCTCCCACGAGCTGCGCACCCCGTTGAGCGCGATCCTGGGCTGGACGCAGATCCTGCGCGCCGGCGCGCGCGATCCGGCCGACCTCGCGAAGGGGCTCGACATCATCGAGCGCAACGCGCGCGCGCAGACCAAGCTCATCGAGGACCTGCTCGACATGAGCCGTATCACGTCGGGCAAGTTGCGACTGGAGATGCAGCCCATCCGTCCGGCGTCGTTCGTGCAGGCCGCGCTCGAGACCGTGCGGCCCGCCGCCGAGGCGAAGGGCGTGCGGATCGACAAGGACCTCGACGCGGACGCGGGCCCGGTCGCCGGCGATCCGGGCCGCCTGCAGCAGGTGGTGTGGAACCTGCTCTCCAACGCGATCAAGTTCACGCCGAGCGGCGGCCATGTCGCCGTCGCCGTGCGCCGCGTCGACGCGCGCGTCGAGGTGCGCGTGAGCGACACCGGCATCGGCATCGAGCCGCGCTTCCTGCCGCAGTTGTTCGAGCGCTTCAGCCAGGCCGATCCCTCGCCCACGCGCCGGCACGGCGGCCTCGGGCTGGGGCTGTCGATCGCGCGGCACCTCGTCGAGCTGCACGGCGGCACCGTGCACGCCCAGAGCGACGGGCCGGGCCTCGGCGCCACCTTCGCGATCCGGCTGCCCGTGTCGGTCACGTTGCCGGCGAGCGCGGTGCCGGAAGATCCCGAACCGCCCGCCGTCGATCCTGCGCCGGCGGAGCCGCGCTCGATCGATCTCGCGGGCGTGCGCGTGCTCGTGGTCGACGACCAGCCGGATGCGCGCTCGCTCGCCGAGCGCCTGCTCGCCGACTGCGGCGCCGAGGTCTGGAGCGCGGGCTCGGGCGAGGATGCGATCGCCCAGGCCGTCGCGGCGAGGCCCGACATCGTCGTGAGCGACATCGGCATGCCGGGGATGGACGGCTACGAGATGCTGCGCCGCATCCGCGAGCGCGAGGGCGGCGCGATCCCCGCCGTGCGCGCGATCGCGCTCACCGCGTTCGCGCGCCCGCAGGATGCGGCGCGCGCGCGGGAAGCGGGCTTCGACGCGTTTCTCACGAAGCCCGTCGACGCGCCGCGGCTCATCGCGGCGGTGGCCGAGCTCGCCGGGCGCGCCGCCTCGCCGATGCCCGAGAGCCTCGCCGGGATGCCCTGCTAGTGGAGCGCCCGCGCCACTTCTCGATGCTGCGCGAGTTCCACCTCGCGGATTTCTTCACGCTCGCCAACGCCGCGTGCGGCGTCGCGGGCGTCTTCCTCGCGATGCTCTTCGTCGAGAACGACGCGATCTCGATCTTCCTGCTCGCCGCCGCGATGGCGCCCGCGGCCTTCGCCTTCGACGTGCTCGACGGGCGCATCGCGCGCATGCGCCACCAGCACTCGCTCCTCGGGCGCGAGCTCGATTCGCTCGCCGACGTGATCTCGTTCGGCGTCGCGCCCGCGGCGCTCGGCTACGCGGCGGGGCTGCGCGGCGGCTGGGACTGGGTGGTTCTCATCTACTTCGTGTGCTGCGGCGTGAGCCGCCTCGCGCGCTACAACGTGACCGCCGAGGCGCTCTCGGAGGGCGGCGAGAAGGTGAAGTACTTCGAGGGAACGCCGATCCCGACGAGCGTCGTGCTCACCGCGGTGCTCGCCTTCGCCGCCTGGCGCGGGCGTCTCGGCGACGCGCTCTATTGGGGCGCGTGGAGCCTCGGGCCCTGGACGCTGCATCCGCTCGTTCTGCTCTTCGCGATCTCCGGGACGCTCATGGTGAGCAAGACGCTGCGCATTCCCAAGCTCTGATCTGCTTCGCCCCCTGGCGGGTTGAAGCTGAAACACGGAGACCACGGAGAGCACGGAGGACACGGAGAAAGGCAAAGGCATCAAGGGGGAGAGCGGCCATTGATGCGATGCACCGCATTACGACGTTGGAGCCGGCCAGATTCTTCCGGTTTTCTCCGTGTCCTCCGTGCTCTCCGTGGTCTCCGTGTTTCCGATTCAACCCCGAAGGGCAAGCAAAGCCGCGGTCAACCGCCGCCGGTGTCCGCCGGCCCGCTGCCGCGGCGCGGGTCGGGCTGGTTGCCGTGCCATTGCTGGCCGGTCTGGCGCTCGACGCGCTCCTGGTGCCGCGCGGCTTCCTGCCGCGAGACGCCGGGGCGCGGGTTCTCGTGGCCCGCGGGCACGCGGTTGGGCGAAGTCTCTCGCTGCATCAGGCGATCGGTGCGCTGCTGGTGTTGCACGTAGTCCCTCGGCGTGTAGCGGTAATTGCGCTGGTGCTCTTCGTGCTGGCGCTCCCGGTTCGGATAATGGTTCCCCGAATAGCGGCGCTGGTAGTCCGGCAGCGGCGCGCGGCTCGGCACGTGGCGGCGATCCCAGCGGTTCCAGTCGCGATGGTGGTCGGACCACGAGCGGCCCCAATGCGCGTCCCAGCGCGGCGGCTCGTTGAGCGCCCAGCCGCGGAAGTACGCGGGCCGGCGATGGTAGTAGCGCACCGGCACGCGCAGCACGTAGAGCGGCACGTAGTCGGGCGGCACCATGGTCCACGGGCCGTTGTACCACTCGCTCTGGTACCACTCGTCGCCGTAGAAAAGCCAGTAGTAACCGTCGTAGAAGAAGTAGTTCTGGTCGAGGTTCGGCGCGTAGTACACCGGGTAGCCGGGAACCGGCACCAGGCGCGGGTACACCGGGATGTTGATGCCCAGGTGCACATCCCCCGACGAGTAGCCGAAGCTCAGTTGCGCCGATGCGGGGGCGGCGACCGCCACTCCGGCAAGCGCCATACAGATCGCGATCACGAGTTTTCGCATGTCGATTACCTCCGTGCAGTGAGACTATCCGGGTAACGCGGGAGTTGCTTGATCGGTGCCAAGGGTTCTGTAACTTCCGGTGTCGACGCGGGTTTCCCGGCAGCGCGGCGGCCGCGCCTCCGTCGCCCCGGGGCGACGCGTTCGCGTCACCCGCCCGCCTCGGGCTAGAATGGCCCGACCGCAAGCGGAGACCACAAAATGTACAAGCGCATCCTGCTGGCGTACGACGGCTCGGGGCCCGGGCAGAAGGCCTTGCTCGATTGCGACGAGATCGCGCAATGGTCGAAGGCGCAGCTCTTCCTGGTCGCCGTGATGCCGCCGCCCGCGGCGCTCATCGGCGGCGAGGGCTTCGTCTACGACTCGCGGGGCGAGGAAGAGGAGCGCAAGCGCTACGAGTCCGTCCTCGCCGACGGGCTGCGCCGGCTGCAGGAATCCGGCCACAGCGCGCGCGGCGAGGTGGTGATGGGCGACGCGGTGGACGAGATCACCCGCTACGCCGCCGAGATGGATGCCGACCTCATCGTGGTCGGCCACAAGCACCTCGACAGCTGGGCGGCGCGCTGGTGGCGCGGCTCGGTCTCCAAGACCCTGATCGAGCACGCGCCCTGCAGCGTGCTGGTGGCGATCACCCGCTAGTCCGTTCGGACCTCAGTGGCGGTGGTGCTCCCGCCACTCGTGGCGCTCGCGCCATTCGTGGCGGCGCCAATCGCGGTCATGGTGGCGCCCATAATGGCGGCCCGATTCGAAGACGATGCTCGGGCCGTAGTACACGGGGGCCGGCTCGTAGTACACGGGCGCGGGCTCGTACACGACGGCCGGCGGCGGGGCGTAGTAGCGGCCCACCGGCGGCCGGTAGCCG
>DASUXK010000121.1:0-3315 GCA_036377935.1 Usitatibacter sp. | reverse complement strand
GGGCGGTGGCGAGCGGCAGCTCCGCGATGGCGTGGAAGTAGGCCATGAGCGAGATCGCGCCCACCGCCGAGCGCACGACGTGCTTGCCGAAGTACGGCGTGCGCAGCGACCCGCCCTGGATGCGCACCACGCCCAGCATCGTGACGAAGGTGACGAGCGAGCGGTAGAAGGCGAGCTCGGCCGATCCGAACTGCGCGGCGCCCAGCTTCACGAACACGCCCATCGTCGCGAAGAGCAATCCGGCGACGAGCATCCAGGCAGAGGTCATGGGGCGCGGGGGGAAAGCGCCGATTATAGTGCCGCCGCGCGCCTCACGCGCCGCGCTGCGCCGCCTCCCCCGGCACGCGCCGCAGGTCCTGCCCCACGCGCCCGCCCTGGAGCACGATCACGCGGTCGGCCGAGGCGATGGTCTCGGGGCGGTGCGCGATGAGGATGCGCGTGAGGCGCAGTCCCCGCACCGCTTCGTTCACCGCGCGCTCCTTCGCGACATCGAGGGCGCTCGTCGCCTCGTCGAGGAAGAGGATGCGCGGCTGCTTGTAGAGCGCGCGGGCGAGCAGGATGCGCTGCTTCTGCCCGCCCGAGAGCGCCGCGCCCATGTCCCCGATCAGCGTGTTGTAGCCCATCGGCATCGCGGCGATGTCCTCGTGCACCGCCGCCATGCGCGCGTAGCGCTCGACCGCGGCCGGGTCCGCGCCCGGATCGAAGAAGCTGATGTTGTCGCCGATCGAGCCGGCGAAGAGCTGGTCGTCCTGCATGACGGTGCCCACGAGCTTGCGGTAGCGGTCGATGCCGAGCTTGCGGATGTCGATGCCGCCCGCGAGGATCTTGCCGTCGGTGGGCGCGAGGAGCCCGAGCATGAGCTTGAGGAGCGTGGTCTTGCCGCCGCCGGAGGCGCCCACGATCGCCACCGATTCGCCGGCCGCCACCGCGAAGGAGCAATTGAGGAGCACCAGCGGCTCGGTGTCCGAGTAGCGGAAGGAGACCGCGCGCACCTCGAGCGAGGCGTCGATGTCGTCGGCGGTGGCGTGCGGCGACTCGGGCTCGGGCGCGGCGAGCACGATGTCGGCGAGGCGTTCGGCCTGCAGCCCCAGCATGCGCAGCTCGATCAGCTTGTCGACGAGGCCCGCCACGCGCGCGGAGAACTGGTCCTTGTACGACATGAAGGCGAAGAGCATGCCCACCGAGAAGCGGTTCTCGAGCACGAGCAGGCACCCCAGCCAGACGATCGCCACCCGCTCCATGCCGAAGACGAGGCCGTTCGCCGCGCGGAAGGCGAGGCCCAGCTTCTGCGCCGCGAGCTCCTGGTTGGTGGCGTCGACCACGAGGTTCAGCCACCGCGAGCGCCGCTCCGCCTCGCGCCCGAAGAGCTTGATCGACTGCACGCCGCGCACGGTCTCGAGGAAGTGGCTCTGCTGCTTGGCGTTGTGCACGATGTGCTCCTCGGTCGCGCGGCGCAGCGGCTCGTAGAATGCGCGGCGCAGCATGCCGTACGCGGCGACGGCGACGATGGCGAGCGCGGTGAGGGCGCCGCTGTAGACCAGCATCATCGCGAGCGTCGCGGCGGCCATGGCGCCGTCGATCATCGCCTCGACGAAGCTCGACGTGAGCGTGCGCTGGATCGCGCCCACGGCGCCGAACCGCGAGACCACGTCGCCCAGGTGGCGCTTCTCGAACCAGCCCACGGGAAGGCGCAGCAGGTGCGAGAAGACGTTCGCGATCCACTGCAGGTTCAGCATCGTGCCGATGTAGAGCACGACCCAGGAGCGCAGCGCCGTGAGCGCGACCTGCACGAGGGCGAGGAGCAGGAAGCCCAGTCCCAGCACGGTGAGCAGGTCGCGGTCCTCCGAGACCACCGCGCCGTCGATCGCCCACTGCATGTAGAAGGGCGCGACGATCGCGATCGCCTGCAGCGCGAGGGCGAGCGCGAGCACCTGCGCGAGCGAGCGGCCCAGCCCTTCCACGCGGCCCATGAGGTCGCGCAGGCGGATGCGGCGGCGCTCGTCCAGCGGCCGGAAGGTGGCGGTGGGCGCCAGCTCGAGCGCGATGCCCGTGAAGTGGCGCGAAACCTCGTCCATGGCGAGGCGGCGCATGCCGCGCGCGGGATCGTGGATCACGGCGCTGCGCGCGTCGGCGGACCGCAGCACCACGAAATGGTTGAGATCCCAGTGCAGGATGCACGGCATGCGCAGGCGCGGCAGCTCCTCCAGCTCGAGCCTCAGCGGCCGCGGCGCGAGGTCGAGGCGGCCCGCCACCTGCATGAGGAACGCGAGCGTCGCGCCCTTGAGCGAAACGGTGAAGCGCCGCCGCAGCCCCGCGAGGTCGATGCGGTGGCCGTGGTAGCAGGCCACCATGCCGAGGCTCGCGAGCCCGCACTCCGCCGCTTCGGTCTGCAGCATCACGGGAAGCCGCGGCCGCGCGAAGAGGCTCAATCCCGCGGGGATCTCCACCTCACGTCCTTCCCGCGAGCGCGATGAGCGGCTCGAAGATCCATTCGATCAGGCGGCGCCGGTCCAGCAGCACGTCGGCCTCGACCTGCATCCCGGGCTTGAGCGGCCGCGGCTGCCCGTAGGCGAGGATCGACTGCGAGGCGAGCGCGGCCTTGATGCGATACAGCGGCTCGCGGCCGCCGCCGGGCGGTGCGAATCCCAGCTCGGAGGCGGGGAGGGCGTTGCGCGAGACGCCCAGCACGCGCGCGTGGTACGAGCCGAATTTCTGGTGCGGGTAGGCGAGGTAGCGCACCAGCACATCCTGCCCCGCGTGTACGAACCCGATCGCGCTGGAGGGCGCGAAGAGGTGCACCTCGAGCCGGGAGCCGCGCGGGAGGAGGGTCGCGAGCGGCGTGCCGGGCACGACCATCTGGCCCGGCTCGACCAGCACCGTGGCGACGGTGCCCGCGGCGGGCGCGACGATCGCCGCGCGGTACTGCAGGTCGTGCTCGAGGCGCTCCTGCGCGAGCGCGGCGCGTTGCTGGTCGAGCGTGGCGAGCTGCGCCGCGGCGCGCGCGCCGGCCGCCCGCGCTTCGAGCCCCGCGGCGTCCAGGTCGCGCGCGAGCGCGAGCCGCGAGCGCTCGAGCGACTGCACGCGCGCGCGCTGGTCCATGTCGCCTTCGCGCTCGCGGTCCGCGGCGGCGGCCGAGAGGAAGCCGATGGCCTCCAGCCGCCGCGCGCGATCGAGGCTGCGCGCGGAAAGCGCGGACCGCGTCGACTGCGTCGCGATCTCGGCGTCCAGCGCGGCCAGCTCGCGGGCGAGGCCCTGCGCGCGGCGCTCGAGCGCTTCGCGCTCGCTCCCGGCGGCGGCGACGCTCGCCTCGCGCTG